>DATIWW010000483.1:0-14929 GCA_035519175.1 Terriglobales bacterium | reverse complement strand
GAATCAGGCCCACCAGTTGCTGGGCGCGGTGCTGGAAAAGCAGGGCGACCGCCAAGGTGCGCTGGCCGAGTACCGCGCGGCCCTGGCGCTGGCCGCCGACTACAAGGCCGCCAAGGAAGGCGTCCGGCGCCTGCAACCCTGAGGCTGGGGCCCCGTCGCTTCGGCCGCGCCCGCATCCTCCCCAGTTGCTATACTCCCTCTTCCGACCCTGGAACTCCATCTCCGAGGTGGTGTCATGAAAGCCCTTTTTCGCTCCACGGTGTGGCTGCTGACCCTGGTCTGCCTGCTGGCGGCGCTGGGCCGGCCGGCCGCCGCCGGCGATCCTCTGCCCTTTCGCCGCGCCATCGAACTGGCGCTGCACCACAGTGGCGACATGGCCATCGCCGCCGCCGACCAGGAGGCCGCCCACCAGTCCTACCTGGAGACGCGCAACGGCTACCTGCCCACCATCATCGTGGGCTCGGGGGTCGCCGCCAGCTACGGCTTCCCCATGAGCCTGGAAGGCGCGGCTCCTTCGGTCTTCAACGTCACCACCCAGCAGTACCTGTACAACCCGGCGGTGCAGCAGTTCCTGAAAGCCGCGCGCACGGACTGGAACGCCAGCGGCATCGGCCTGGAAGACCGCCGCGATCAGGTCATCCTGGAGACGGCCCTGGTGTATGCGGAGCTGGACAAGCTGAGCAGCACCCTGCACCTGCTGCAAGAGCAGGCGGGCTCGGCGCAGCGCGTCGAGCAGGTGGTCAGCATGCGAGTGCAGGCCGGGGTGGACAACGAGCTGGAGATCACCCGCGCCAAGCTCACGGCCGCGCGCGTGCGCCTGAGTCTGGCCGATGCCGAAAGCCGCGCCACCGTCCTGCGCGCCCGCCTGGCGCAGCTCACCGGGCTGCCCGCCGACAGCATCGAAACCGTCACCGAGTCCATCCCCGAGCTGCCCGCGGTCCCGGCCGAGGAGGTCTCCGAGAAGACCCTGGACCAGAACCCGGAGGTCCGGGTGGCCAACGAGCGCGCCGCCGCCATGGTCTTCCGCGCCAAGGGCGAGCACCGCATGCTCTATCCCTCCATCGACCTGGCCGGCCAGTACGGCCTGTTCTCCAAGTTCAACAACTACGACCAGTATTTCAAGAAGTTCCAGCGCAACAACGTCACCTTCGGGCTGGAGATCCGCTTCCCCCTGTTCAACTTTTCGCAGAAGGCGCGCGCCCAGGCCGCGGACGCCACCGCGCTCCGCGCCCAGAAGCAGGCGGAGGACGTCAAGAACCGTCTCTCGGTCGAGACTTTGAGGCTCCAGGGCGCGGTCAAGCAACTGGCGGCGGCCCGCGAGGTGGCCCGCCTGGAGTACACGCTGGCCCGCGCCGACGCCGATGCCACCGGCATCAAGCTGGTAGCCGGCACCGCCACCGTCCGCGACCAGGAGCGCGCCCGCTTGCTGGAGAACGACAAGTACCTGGCCCTGCTCGACGCCACCTTCCAGCTCGACCAGGCGCAGATGCAGTTGCTCAAGACCACCGGCAAGCTGCAGGAGTGGGCGCTGACGGGAAAATGAAATCATTGCGAAATCTGGTACTTGAGTAATCGGGTAATTGGACTGAAGCTGGCAGCCGGCCAACAATTGCTCAATTACCCGATTACACAATTACTCAATCATGCATCCCTACATCCACCTCGGCCCGCTGACTCTCGGCACCTACGGCCTGATGGTCTGGCTCGGACTGGTTGCGGGCTTCTATGCCTTGCAGGCCGACCTGCGCCGGCGCCGCCTCGCCGGCGACGCCTACTTCATCATCCTGGGCATCGCGGTGGCCGGCCTGGTGGGCTCCAAGCTCTACCACGACCTGGAGAGCCCGCGGGAATTCTTCGCCCATCCCATCATGTTCTTCGGCAACACCGGCTTCGCCTGGTTCGGAGCGGTGCTGGGCGGGCTGCTGGCCCTCGGGCTTTTCTCCCGCCACTATCGCATTCCCTACCTGACCATGCTCGACGTCTGCGCCCCGGCGGCCACCGTGGGCTACGCCATCGGCCGCCTGGGTTGCCTGCTGGCAGGCGACGGCGACTACGGCATCCCCACCTCCCTGCCTTGGGGCATGAGCTTTCCGAACGGGCTGGTCCCCACCACTGAGCGCGTGCATCCCACGCCCATCTACGAGTGCCTGGCCTGGCTGCTGATCTTCTGTTTCCTGTGGCGGGAGGGACGCCGGGCGACCGAGTCGCAGCGGCCGCAGGGCGCCGTGCTCGCCGAGTACCTGATCCTGACCGGCCTGGCCCGCTTCCTGGTGGAGTTCATCCGCATCAATCCGCGCTACTACCTGGGCTTCGGCGGACCGGGCGTCATCGCCCCCGCCCACAACGCCCTGCTGATGTGGAGCAACGCGCAGGTGGCGGGGCTGATCTCGGTGGCGGCGGGTTGCGTGCTGTGGGCCGCGGCGCTGCTGGCTTTCCGCCGCCGAGGTCGCAGGGCCGCTTAATGCCGGGGTTCCCCGCCTGGGTTCCCCATTGCCCACTCCCCGCTTTTCTTTTCGCAATGCCCCGTAGGATGTTAGACTTACGGATTATACGGGCACCATGGCACTGAAGACCTTATTCCTCAATCCGCCGTCGTTCGAGAATTTTGACGGGGGTGCCAGTTCGCGCTGGCCGGCCACCCGCGAGATCGAATCCTACTGGTATCCGGTCTGGCTGGCCTAC
This sequence comes from Terriglobales bacterium, assembly GCA_035519175.1. Lineage (GTDB taxonomy): Bacteria > Acidobacteriota > Terriglobia > Terriglobales > Acidobacteriaceae > DASPRL01. Next base: position 12,247 of record DATIWW010000483.1, on the reverse strand, counting down.
CCTGCCGGGATGCTGGAGGGTTCGCGCCTGCTGGACGCGCCCCCGCACCACGTCTCCGCCCAGGAGACCATCCAGATCGCCAAGGACTACGAGGCCCTGGTGCTGTTCACCAGCAGCCCGGGGTGGCGTGGCGACCACAAGCTGGCCGAGGCCATCAAGGGCGCCAATCCCGCCATCAAGATCGCCTTCGTGGGCCCGCCGGTCACCACCGAGCCGGAGCGCGCGCTCAAGGAATGCGCCGCCATCGATTTCGTCTGCCGCCGCGAGTTCGACTACTCGGTGGCCGAGTTCGCCCAGGGCAAGCCCCTGGCCGAGATCCTGGGCATCTCCTATCGCAAGAACGGGGGCATCGCCCACAACCCCGACCGCCCCCAGCTCGCCGACCTGGACGCGCTGCCCGACGTCACCGACGTCTACCGCCGCGACCTGGATGTGCGCCGCTACAACGTCCCCTTCCTGCTCTATCCCTTCGTCTCTCTCTACACCACGCGCGGCTGCCCGGCGCAGTGCACCTTCTGCCTGTGGCCGCAGACCCTGAGCGGGCATCCCTGGCGCAAGCGCTCCAGCGAGCGCGTCGCCCGCGAGATGGCCAAGGCCAAGGAATACTGGCCCTACGTGAAGGAATTTTTCTTCGACGATGACACCTTCAACATCCAGAAAGCCCGCACCATCGAGCTGTGCGAGAAGCTGAAGCCGCTGAAGCTGACCTGGTCCTGCACCTCGCGCGTCACCACCGACTACGAGACCCTGAAGGCCATGAAGGAAGCCGGCTGCCGCCTGCTGATCGTGGGCTACGAGTCCGGCGACCAGCAGATCCTGAAGAACATCAAGAAGGGGGCGACGGTCGAGCGCGCCGTCCAGTTCACCAAGGACTGCAAGAAGCTGGGGCTGGTGGTGCACGGCGACTTCATCCTGGGCCTGCCCGGCGAGACCCGCGAGACCGTCGAGAAGACCATCCGCTTCGCCAAGTCCCTGGACGTGGAGACCATCCAGGTGTCCATCGCCCACGCCTATCCCGGCACCGAACTCTACGACTTCGCCAAGAAGAACGGCTTCATCATCAACGAGCAGCAGATGGTGGACGAAGGCGGGCACCAGCTCGCCCACATCGAGTATCCCGGCCTGCCGCGCGAGGAGATCATGGAGGCGGTCCACCGCTTCTACGACGAGTACTACTTCCGCCCCAAGGCGGTCTTCCGCATCGTCCGGAAGGCGGTCTTCGACTCCACCGAGCGCAAGCGTCTGTACAAAGAAGCCAAGGCCTTCCTGGCGCTGCGCTCGCAGCGCAAACGCTACGTGAAAGACCGTCGCGCCCAGACGGGGTCTCCCGCGGCGCCGCCTTCCGGCCCGGCGGACGATTCCGTTCGCGACCACACCGCAGAAGCGGTCGAGGTCTGAGAAGGTCCCTGTGAACCTCAGGAAGTACTTGGTCCTGGTCGCCATCCTCATCTTCGGCCCGCTCGGCGACGTCTTCCTCAAACGCGGCATGGGACAGGTGGGCGCGGTCACCGCCGCCCACTGGATCCAGGTCATCCGCGCCGTTTTCACCCCCTGGGTGGCGCTGGGCATCGGCTTCCTGCTGGTGTTCTTCGCCGCCTACCTGCACGCCCTCTCCTGGGCCGATCTCACCTACGTGCTGCCTGCCACCTCCCTGGGCTACGTGGTCCTCGCCCTGCTCTCCACCTACATGCTGCACGAGCAGGTGGACCTGACGCGCTGGCTGGGGATCCTGCTGGTGAGCCTGGCGGTGGGATTCGTGACCCGCGGGCCCGAGGTTACTCCCAGGAAGCAACGGGAAGCGCGGCCCGAGCCTGCCCTGGGCGCGCCGGTGCGGAGCGAGCCATGAGGACCCTCTACACCTGGGTGGGCATTGCCGCGGTCGTGCTCTTCTCCAGCGCCGGCGACGTCCTGCTTTCGCGCGCCATGAAGAAGATCGGCGACGTGGGCCAGTTGCGGCGACAGATCGGCATTTTCGGGGTGGTGGGACGCATCCTCACCAGCCCCGTCTTTTTCTCCGGGCTGGCCTGCATGGCCCTGGCCTTCTTCAGCCTGCTGCTGGCGCTCTCCTGGGCGGACGTAAGCCTGGTGGCCCCGGCCTCTGCTTCCCTCACCTTCGTGACCAGCGCCATCGCCGCCAAGTTCCTGCTGCATGAGAATGTGGACCGGCGGCGCTGGCTGGCCGCGCTCCTGGCCTGCGCCGGCGTGGCCCTGCTGGCGCGGTGATCTAGGCGAACAATCGCATCAGCCCTCGCGCCGGCAAGTCCGGAACCAGGAAGCGCTCGTCCCGGCCCACGCTCTTCAGCAAGGCCTCGGCCGCCTTGTAGCCGCTGCGTACTGCACCCTCCATGGTGGCGGGCCAGCCGGTGGCGGTCCAGTCGCCCGCCAGGAAGAGCCGCGGCCAGGGCGTGGCTGTCTCCGGACGGTAGGCGTCGGCCTGCGGCAGCGCCGAGTAGGTGGCCTTGACCTCCTTGATCACCGTGGCCTTGACCAGCTGGGCCCGCGAGGCTTCCGGAAAGAACTCCGCCAATTCGCGCTGCGCCATCTCCAGGATCTGGTTGCGCGTCTTCTCCACCAGCGATTTCGACGAACTCACCACCAGTTCGACGTAAGAGCCAGTCTCCGGTTGTGAAACTGCGTGCCGGTCGAGGAGCAGCGACTTGTGGAACATCCACTGGATGGTGCGCTCGAGGAGCACGGCATGGGGCAGATCGGTGATCTGGCGGTCGAACCATAAGTGGATGCCGGTGATCGGGGAAGTCGTGAATCGTTCAAGTTTAACTTGAATGTCATGGAACTCCCCGGCGGGCGGCAGCAGGCGCGCCAGAACGTCGAAGGGGACTGCCAGAACCGCCGCCTCCGCCGCCCTTTCCCGGCCCCCGGCCAGCACTCTTAGGCCCTGTCCGGCCGGTTCCAGCTTCTCCACGGAGGCTCGCAGCAGCACCTCCCCGCCACGGGCGCGGATAAAGTCGGCTGCCGCGCCGTAAAGTTCTCCCAGCGGCACCGCCGGCACTCCCATGCGTCCCGCCTCCGCCGACTTCAGGAAGGACTCCCGGAAGACCTGCGCCGCGTAGTACACCGAGACCCGGTCCAGGTCCTCATTGAGGGCGCTGATCAGCACCACCTTCCAGAAGCGCTCGATGGCGCGTTCGGTCTGGCCGTGGCGGCGCAGCCAAGCCAGGAAGTTCTCCGCGGTGTCGGCGGGCAGCCGCCGCATGATGCTGGACATGGCGCGGGCGATGGCCAGCTTGTCGCGCAACCGCAGCGAGGGTACGGCCAGGAACGAAGGCGCGGTGTGCAGCGGCGCCGGCAGCCACGACGGCCGGATCAGCGACCGCCTGCCCCCGGGCTCGACGAACGTGAGCTGGTCGAACCAGAGGATGCGCTCCTCCACTCCGATGCGGCGATAGAAGTCCAGCAGGTTGGTGCAGCAGCCCAGCAGCACGTGCTGGCAGTTGTCCACGATCTCGCCGGTCCCCGGATGCTCGTAGGAGGAGGCGCGCCCGCCCACGAAGGGGCGGCGCTCGAAGAGGGTGACGCGGCAGCCCGCGGCGGCCAGGGCGCAGGCGGCGGAGAGGCCGGCCAGCCCGCCGCCCACCACCCCCACCGCCGGAGCTTGCGCTGGGTTGGCGGTCATGCGGCCAGGCGTCGCAGGATCCCTTTGGACAGGATGTGCAGCTTCTCCGGGACGCTCAGGCGCACGCGCTCGCGGAAGACATCGTAGCCGCGGGCGGCGATCTTCTCCAGCAGGCGGCGGTAGATCTCGACCAGGGTCCACAGCGCGGGGCGGCTGTCGGCGTCGATCAGGGGCAGCAACTGCTCGGCGGCGCGGTAGAACTCGCGCGCCCGCGCCGCTTCCATCTCCAGCACCGGGCGCAACGCCGCCGGATCGAAGCCGTTGCCCAGTTGCGCCGCCGAGAGGTCGAAGCGCGCCAGGTCCTCCTCGGGCAGGTAAACGCGGCCCATGGCGGCGTCCTCCTTCACGTCGCGGATGATGTTGGTGAGCTGGAAGGCCAGGCCGGTGCGCTCCGCCAGGGGCTCGGCGGCGGGGTCGCGATACCCGAAGATGCGGATGCACACCAGGCCCACCACCGAGGCCACGTAGTGGCAGTAGGCGCGCAGATCGTCGAAGGTGCGGTAGGCAATGGGAGGACCGGGGCCTCCCTGCTCCCGCTCGGGAAGGTCCATGGCCGTGCCCTGCACCAGTTGGTCGAAGAGTTCGGGCGGGATCTGGAAGCGGCGCTGGGCGTCGGCGAGGGCCAGCAGCACGGGATCGTCGCTGGCCTCGCCCGCCAGCACCTGGTGCAGCTCTTCCAGCCATTGCGCCAGGCGCGCGTGCTTCTCCTCCAGGGGAAGGCCGGGATCGTCGCAGATGTCGTCGGAGTGCCGCATGAAGGCATAGACCGCGGCCAGGGCGTTGCGCTTCGCCCGCGGCAGCACCAGGAAGGCATAGTAGAAGTTGCGGGCGGCGGAGCGGGTGATGCCGCGGCACACGGCGTAAGCGTGATCGAGCTGCGTGCTCATCGCAGCTTCCCGAGAGCGGCGCGCGCCACCAGCCCCAGCTTACGCGCCTTCGCGACCACGGGGCGGCGGCGCAGCACGTCGTAATCCTGCCGCGTGATGGCGTCCAGAATGGCCTGGCCGCCTCGCGTGAACAATTCGATGTCCACCGCCAGTTCGCGCTCCACCTGGCGGGCCAGGGGCAGGCCGCGCGCGAACCACTCCCGCGCCCGCTCCACCTCGAAGCGCATCAGGTCGCGGAAGGCTGGGGTGAAGCGGCGCTCCGCGATCTGCTGCTCCGGGACCGAGAAGCGCTCCAGGTCCTCAAGGGGAAGATAGATGCGGCCCTTGGCGTAGTCCACGATCACGTCCTGCCAGAAGTTGGCCAGTTGCAGCGCGGTGCAGGTGAAGTCGGAGAGGCGATGGCGCTCCTCGTCGCGGTAGCCGCAGGCGTAGAGCACCAACTGGCCCACGGGATTGGCGGAGGAGCGGCAGTAGCCCAGCACGTCGTCGAAGCTGGGATAGCGGCACACCCGCTGGTCCTGGCGGAAGGCTTGCAGCAGGTCGGCGAAGGGCTGGCGCGGGATGTCGCACTGGCGGATGGTCTCGCGCAGCGCGATGAACACGGGATGGCGGGGCCGGGCCAGGTTGCGACCGGCGGGCTGCGCCTCCAGTTTCTCCACGTCGCCCCGGATCTCGCGCGGCGCCGGCTCCACCAGGCTCAGGTAGGTGGCGTTCAACTCCTCTTGCCACTCGTCCAGCAGGGCCAGCGACTGCCCGGGGTCGCCCACCTCGTCGCCCAGGTCGTCGGAGATGCGGCAGTAGGCGTAGAGGGAGAAGAAGTGGGGCCGCAGCCGTTTGGGCAGGAACCAGGTGGCGACGGAGAAGTTCTCGTAGTGGGAGCGGGCCAGGCGTTCGCAATAGGCCAGGGCGTCGGCCAGCGAGGGCGCACGCTCGGGGATGGCGTATTCCGGGGGAAGCTTGCTCCATCCTCCCGGGCGTGGGACGGGCGCGGGCAAGGACTCTCCCGTGGGACGAAGCTCGTTGCTGGCGACCGATGGCATGGTTGTGGCGCGGCCGACCGTCCGCCGGCCGGGCTAGTGGCCCGGGATGATCGCCGTCTTGATGTCGCCGTTGCGGTTCAGCATGTGCCGCAGCACCTGCTGCAGGCGGGAGAGCGGCGCCTCGCTGGTGACGTAGTCGGTCCCCTTGACCTTCTTCTCGGCGATCAGCGCGAAGGCCTTGCGCACCGTCTCGGGGGTGTGGTGGAAGGTGGCCTTGAGCGTGATCTCGGAGTAGTGCAGGCGGCTGGTGTCGAGCTGCACGCGGGTGCCGTTGGCGCAACCGCCGAAAAAGTTGACGGTGCCGCCGCGGCGTACCATGCCCACTGCCCACTCCCAGGCATCGGGCCGGCCCACCGCTTCGATGACCACGTCGGCGCCCCGCCGGTCGGGACTGAGGGCGCGCACCGCCTCCACCGGGTCGTCCACCTCGGTGATCTGCACCACGTCGTCGGCGCCGAACTTCTTGGCCGCGTCCACCTGGGAATCGCGCTTGACCACGCCCACCACGTTGCAGCCGATCAGCTTGGCCACCTGCACGAACATCAGGCCGATGGGCCCGCCGCCGATCACCGCCACGGTGTCGCCGATCTCCACCCCGGTCTCATGCAGGCCGCGCAGCACGCAGGCCAGGGGCTCGGCCATGGCGGCGGCATCGAAGGAGACCGTCGGCGGGATGGCCAGCATGTTGGTTTCCACGATCCTTCGCGGGATGCGGATGTACTCGGCGTAAGCGCCGTTGTTGAACAGCAGGTCTTCGCAGAGGTTCTCCTGGTGCTTGGAGCAGTAGAAGCACATCTGACAGGGCGCCGAGTTCAGCGCCACCACCCGCATGCCCTTCTTGAAGCCCTTGACGTTGGGGCCCACTTCCTCGATCACCCCGGCCAATTCGTGGCCGAAGAGGGCGGGCGGCACGATCATCTTGGCGTGGTAGCCGCGCTGGTAGACCTTCAGGTCGGTGCCGCAGGTGAGGGCCACCTGCACCTTGATGAGGACTTCGCCCTCGCCCACGCGAGGAATGGGCACTTTCTCGATCTTCACGTCCTCTTTGCCGTAGAGGACGGCCGCCGTCATGTGTCCGTTCACTTGGAACGTCCTTCCCAGTTGCTGCCCGGCTGGATGACCACTTTCATCGATTCCGGCCGCGGATGGGCAGCGAAATCCAGCGCTTCCACGGCCCTGCTCAGGGGAAAGCGGTGCGTGATCAAGCGCGTGAGGTCCACCCCGCGCCCCAGCACCAACTCCACCGACTTCTCCTGTAAATCCACAGATGCGCTATAGGAACCCAGCAAGGTCTTTTCGTCCACGCAGATCGCAGCCGGATCGATCGCGGCCTGGCTGCGCACCGTCTGCGCGAACAACAATACCCTGCCCCCGGGCCTCACCGCCTCCAGAGCCGCGGAAATCAGGTTGTTTCCTGCTGCGGCCACGATCACGGCATCGGCGCCGCGACCGCCGGTGAGCCCTCGTACCGTTTGTATCGTATCGACGCGCGAGGCGTCGATGGCACAGTCAAGTCCGTAACTTCTCCCAATTGTATGCCTCTGGGGGAACAAATCGGAAGTGATAACGCTAGTCCCCACACCTTTGGCTAGTACCGCCAGCAGGATGCCGATGGGTCCCTGCCCCATCACCAGCACCGATTCCCCGGCCCCCAGGCGCAGGCCCTCGATGCCCTTCATGCAGGTGTTGACCGGCTCGACGAAACTGGCCTGCTCGAAGCTCACCTGGTCGGGGATGCGCACCACGCCCCGGCGGACGATCCAGTCCATCACCCGCACGTATTCGGCGAAGCCGCCGCCGGAAGGCTCGAAGCCGGCGGTGCAGCCGACCTGCTTGTACACCGGGCACTGGGCGTAGACCCGATGGCGGCAGTAGAAGCACTCCCCGCAGGGGATGTGGTGGAAAGCCATCACCCGGTCGCCGGGCTGGAACTGGGTCACGCCCGCGCCCACCGCCGCCACCACGCCGGCCGTCTCGTGACCGAAGATGCGGGGCGCGGAGTGCGAGCCGGTGGAGATCTTCTTGAGGTCGGTGCCGCAGATGCCGCAGGTGTGCACCCGGAGCAGCAGTTCGCCCGCCCCCAGGGCCGGCACCGGCACCGTCTCCAGGCGGACGTCGCCCTTGCCGCGGTACACCGCGGCCTGCATGGTCGCCGGGACCGCCCCCTGCGTCTGCCGGCTCCCGGATTGTGTGGCTGTGGCCATCCTGGTACCGATCCCTAACGCGTCAGCGCGGCCGCTTGTACCGTGCTCCGTCCGGCGTGTTGCCGGACCAGATCCCGTAGCAAGACCGCCAACGCTTCCGCCGCCTGCTCGCTGTGGCGCTTCAGGCGCGCGATCATGCCCCACCAGCCGGGATGCACCGCGGCATGCGCCACGAAGCGTCCTGCCTCGAACTTCCCTTCCCCGTCCACGAAGCCCTGCAGCGGCGGCAATTCGAAGCCGAGATCGTCGGAAACCGCCTTGGCCGCCAGGAAGGGCAGCCCGTGGGCCTGCGCTACTTCCCCGACCGCGAAACCTTCCATGTCGACCACGTCGGCGTCGAAGCGCGCGGCCAATTCGCGCTTCTTGGCCAGGCCCGCGATCTGGCGGGAGCTGACCACAACACCCTCGCCGAACGCGGTCGCCAACCGCCGGCCGGTCAGCTCGTCGAGGACTGCGACCGCTACCAGCGTCTTTCCCAAGGTCCACTGCGGGCGCAGGCCGCCGGCCAGCCCGGCGGCGATCAGCAGCGCCGGCTGCGCGCGCGCGATCATGGCTTCGGCGGCGCGCCGCCCGGCTTCGTAGCCGATCCCGCCGCACAGCACCACCGCCTCTTCCCTCTCAAAGAACTTGTACCGCCGCCCGGCGGTTTCGACCAGCGCGGTCCGCCAGCCCTTCACCAGGGGCGCGACCTCGGTCTCCATGGCGGTGACGATGCCTATCCTAGACATAGCCATGGCTCCGGAACCACTCCACAGCGCGGCGCAGCGCGTCCTCCACAGGTACGATCTTCCAGCCCAATTCGCGCTCCGCCTTGGCCGAGGAAGCGTACATCTTCTTGCGGCCCATGCGCACCGTGTCGAGCGTGACCCGGGGCTCGCGCCGCAGCAGCACGCCGGTGAACAGCGTGTCCACCGCGCCCGTGGCCAGAGCCACAGCGTACGGAATCTTCATCGTGGGCGCGGGCAGCCCGGTCAGCGCGGCCAGCTTGTCGAGGATCGCCTTCAGGGTCAGGTTCTCCCCTCCCAGGATGTAGCGCTCGCCCGGCCGTGCCTTCTCGGCGGCGGCGACGTGCCCGCGCGCCACCTCCACCACGTCCACCAGGTTCAGCCCGGTGTCCACGTAGGCGGGGAACTTCCGCTTGAGGAAGTCCACGATGATCCGCCCGGTGGGCGTGGGCTTGATATCCTGCTCGCCGATGGGCGCGGTGGGATTCACCATCACCACGTCGGCGCCGGCGCGCGCCGCCTCCATCGCCACTTGCTCCGCCATGAACTTGGAGCGCTTGTAGTGGCCGATCATGGTGGCCAGCGAGACCGGCGAGTCCTCGTCGCAGGGCGTCCCGTTCTTGGTGAAGCCCATGGTGGCCACGCTGGAGGTGTACACGACGCGCCGCACTCCGCAGGCCTGCGCCGCCTGGAGGAGCGCCCGCGTCCCTTCGACGTTCGAGCGGTACATCTCGGCAGGATCGCGGGCCCACAGGCGGTAGTCCGCGGCCACGTGAAAGACCAATTCGCAGCCGCCCATACCCTTGCGCAGCGACTCGGGATCGCGCAGGTCCCCGGTGACGCGTTCGCCCGGCAGGCCTTCGAGGTTGCCGCTCAGGCTGGTAGGCCGCACCAGCAAGCGCAGATCGGCTCCTTGTTGAGAAAGAACGCGCGCCACGTGGCTGCCTACAAAGCCCGTCGCGCCTGTTACGAAAACCTTCATCGGGTCGGGGGCGGCCTACTCGAGCTCTTCCGGCTGCAGGGAGATGTTCTTCTCGCCCGCGGCTTTGCGCTCCCAGTACTGCCGCACCCAGTTCTCCCAGCTCTTGCCCGCGGCCATGTCGCGGCCGGTAAAGGCCAAGCCGGCGATCTCGGAATAGCAGACCGAAACCTTGGGCCCGCCGTCCTTGGGCAGCACCCGGACCAGAGAATCGCTCAAGGTGCGGCCGCTGCGGCGGTCGAAGACGTAGCCCTCGATCCGGGCACCGTCCTTGCGCGTGATCAGCACGTCGCCGCGGTAGCTGAAGGCCCGCTCCAGGGCCTCCCGGAGTTCCTCGTCGCTGGCCAGTTCCGGCACCCAGCCTTCCACCTGGTCGCGCTCGAAGCCCGGCGCCACCTCCAGGTGCTGCGGGTCCGCCGCGGCAGAGTGCTCTTCCCGGCCTGTTTCCCGTCCGCTCACGGACGCGACTCCTGGACCGTGCGCTCCTCGATCTGCACCAGGGGCGCGAGGGGCCGCACCGGGAGCATGGGCTGGTTCAGCATCTGCTCCGCCGCCGGGTCGCGGTAGGCGGAAGAAAAGGTGGCTCGCACCGTGCCCCAAAAGCCGCGCAGGGAACCGAAGGTGTCGTTCACCGCCGAAGCCTCGTAGCCGCTGTGCACCATGCAGTTGGCGCACTTCGGGTTTCCCGACTCGGTCCCGTACTTCTCCCACTCCGTCGACGCCAGCAACTCGGCGAACGAGTCCGCGTAGCCGTCCTGCAGCAGGTAGCAGGGCTTCTGCCAGCCGAAGACGTTGAACGTGGGCATGCCCCAGGGAGTGCAGGCGTAGTCGCGCTTGCCCATCAGGAACTCCAAAAAGAGCGGCGACATGTTGAAGCGCCAGTCCTGCTTGCGGTTCGAGAGGATGGCGCGGAAGAGCCGCCGGGTGCGGGCGCGGCCCAGGAAGTGGTGCTGATCGGGGGCCTTCTCGTAGGAATAGCCGGGCGAGAGCATCATGCCCTCCACGCCCAGTTCCATCATCTCGTCGAAAAAGGCGCGCACACTCTTGGGGTCGGCGCCGTCGAACAGGGTGGTGTTGGTGGTGACGCGGAAGCCGCGCCCCAGCGCCTCCCGCACGGCCTCCACCGCCTTGTCGTAGCCGCCCTCCAGGCAGACGGACAAGTCGTGGTGTTCGCGCTGCCCGTCCAGGTGCACCGAGAAGGTCAGGTATTTGCTCGGCCGGAAGAGATCGATCTTCTGCTTCAGCAGCAGCGCGTTGGTGCACAGGTAGATGTACTTCTTGCGCTCGACCAGCCCGGCCACGATCTCCCCGATCTGCGGGTGGAGCAAAGGCTCGCCCCCGGGAATGGCCACCGTCGGGGTGCCGCACTCGTCCACCGCCCGGAAGCACTCTTCGGGGGTGAGCTGCATCTTGAGCACGTGCCCGGGATACTGGATCTTGCCGCAGCCGGCGCAGGCCAGGTTGCAGCGGAAGAGCGGCTCCAGCATCAGCACCAGGGGATAGCGCTTGCGTCCCCGGAGCTTCTGCCCCAGGACGTAAGTGGCCACCGTCCACATCTGGGAGACCGGGACCGCCATGGCTCAGCTCTCTCCTTGCCGTCGGCCCGACGGCGAAGCCAGGTCTGCCTCGCTGCCCGCCACCACCTTGGCATAGGTGGTGAGCGCCAGCAGCGGGAAGTAGATCCGGTACAGGTGATAGTTCAGGTAGAAGACGCGGGGGAAGCCGGTGCCGGTGTATTGCGGCTCCTCCCAGGAGCCGTCCTTCTTCTGGGTGCGCAGCAGGAAGGCGACGCCGCGGGTGACGGAATCGCTGCGCGTATCGCCGGCGGCCAGCAGCCCCAGCACCGCCCAGGCGGTCTGCGAAGCGGTGCTCGGCCCTACCCCGCGGGTGGCGGGATCGTCGTAGGAGCCGCAGCTCTCGCCCCAGCCGCCGTCGGAGTTCTGCACCATGCGCAACCACTCCGCCGCCTGTTGCACCATGGGTTCGTGCAGGTCCACGCCCATGGCCTCCAGCCCGCGCAGCACCTGCATGGTGCCGTAGATGTAGTTGACGCCCCAGCGCCCGAACCAGGAACCATCCGCCTCCTGCTCCTTTTTCACGAACTCCAGCGCGCGCCGCACCGCCGCATGCTCGCGGTCGTAGCCGTAGCTGGCCAGGCACTCCAGCACGCGCCCCGTGATGTCCACCGTCGCCGGGTCCAGCATGGCGTTGTGGTCGGCGAAGGGGATGTACTGGAAGACCATGCGGTCGTTGTCCTTGTCGAAGGAAGCCCAGCCGCCGTTGCGGCACTGCATGGAGAGCACCCAGTGCAGGGCGCGCTCCACCGACTCGTGCTGGTAGCGGTCGTCGGGCCGGTCGACGTGGCTGAGGCCCAGCATGACCATGGCGCTGTCGTCCACGTCGGGGTAAAACTCGTTGTTGAACTCGAAGTACCAGCCCCCGGGCTGGGCGCCGCCGTTCTTCACGCACCAGTCGCCGCGGTGGGTCACCTGCTTCTGCAGCAGCCAGTCGGCGGCCTTCACCATGCGGGGATCGCTGGCGGGCACGCCGCTCTCTCCCAGCGCGAACAGGGCATAGGCGGTGTCCCACACCGGCGACTTGCAGGGCTGCATGCGGAAGCTCTCTTCTTCTTCGATGCCCATCTCGTCCGGAATCTTCTTGAACGGCTTCTTGGCATAGCAGATGGAGAGCGGCACCAGAATGGCCCGCGACCAGGATGAAATTTCGTAAATATTGAACCAGAACCACTTGGGAAACAGGATGATCTCTGGCGGGACG
>DATIWW010000482.1:0-10176 GCA_035519175.1 Terriglobales bacterium | reverse complement strand
TCCATCTGCCTGGCGTCGAAGTCGCCCACGATGCCCAGGATGATGTTGTTGGGCTGGACGTACCGGTCATGCCAGGCCAGCAGGTCCTGGCGGGTGACCGCGTTCACGGTGAAGTACTCGGGCACGCGGGCGTAGGGATTGGAGGCGCCGTAGGCCAGCTTGGCGGCTTCGCGGGCGGTGATCTGGCCGATGTTGTCGTTGCGGCGGGAGATGGCGGTGGCGGCCTGCTGCTTGGCCAGGTCCACCTTGTCCTGGCGGAACTCGGGATGCCGCAGCAGGTCCAGCACCACGGCGAAGACGCCGTCGAAGTCGCCCTTCAGGCAGGACCAGGTGAGCTGGGTGGAATCGAGGTCGCCGCCCGACTCCACGCGGGCGCCGCGGTCAGAGAGGTAGGTGTCGAGTTCGTCGCCGGTCTTCGACTGGGTGCCGCCGGTGCGCCAGGAAGAGGCGTAGATGCCGACCAGCCCGAGTTTCTCCGCGGGGGTCTCGCGCCCGCCGCCGCGGACCACCGCCGTGCCGTCGATCAGCGGCAGCTCGTGGTCCTCCTGCAGGAAGATGACCATGCCGTTGTTCAACTGCACGCGCACCGGCTGCGGCGGATGGAAGGGAGGCAGGGGTGGGACCTTGATCTGCTTCCAGGGCTGTGGCCGGGCGGTGGACGGCGGCACGTTCTTCTTGCCGGCCGTGGGCGCGGTCTGGGCGCCGGCACCCGCCAGCAGCACCAGCGTGAGACTCAAGGTCAGGAAACGGTTGGAGAGTGGAAGTGCGCGGTTCATTACTTGCCTCCCTGGGCCGGCGCCGCGGTCTCGATGATGGCCACCGTACGATTGGAGCCGGTGAAGGTCTGGTTGGCCACCCGGCGGACGTCGGCCTTGGTGACCTTGTCCATGCGGTCGATCTGGCGGAAGACCTCGCGCCAGTCGCCGAAGCGGGCCTGGGCGGTGCCCAGGGCCTGGGCCAGGTCGGTGTTGTCGGCCAGGCTGCGGATGAGGTCGGCCTTGGCCCGCGTCTTCACGCTCTGCAGTTCCTCGTCGCTGACGTCCTCGGTCTTGAGCCGCTCGATCTCTTTGTGGATGGCGGCGCGCAGTTCCTCGGGCGTCTTGCCGCGGTTGGGCACGGCGAAGAAGAAGAAGAGGTTGGGATACTTGTCGCCGGGGAAGTAGTTTCCGCCCTGGGCGGCGATGGCCAGCTTCTGGTCGCGCACCAGGGAGCGGTAGAGGCGCGAGACCCGGCCCTTGGACATGATGTCGGCGATCACGTCGTAGACGGCGGCGTCTTGATCGCGCGAGTCGGGGCGGTGATAGCCTTCCAGGTAGATGGGCTGGGAGGCCTCCTTGATCACCACCTCGCGCTCGCCGATCTGCTTGGGCTCGGGCACCGTGTCATCCACCGGCCTGGGCTCCTTCTTCAGCCGGCCCAGGTATTTCTCCGCCATGGGGATGAAGGTGGCGCGGTTGACGTCGCCCACCACCGCGGTCACCATGTTGGCGGGGACGTAGTACTTGGCGTAGAAATTCTTGGCGTCGGTCTCGGAGAAGTTGTCCAGCTCCCAGGAGGTGCCGATGCCCTCGTTGTGGTAGGGGTGGGCGAGGAAGGCGGCCGCCACGAACTGCTCGATGAGGCGGCCGATGGGGGCGCTGTCCACGCGCAGGCGGCGCTCCTCGTGCACCACGTCGCGCTCCTTGTAGAACTCGCGGAAGACGGGATCGCGGAAGCGCTCCGACTCCAGGTAGGCCCAGAGTTCGGTGCGGTTGGCGGGCAGGGCGTAGAAGTAGCCGGTCTCGTCGTTGCTGGTGAAGGCGTTCAGGTTCTCGCCCCCGTTCTCCTCGATGATGCGGCCGAACTGGTTCTCGATGACGTACTGGTCGGCGTCGGCGATGGCGTCGCGCCAGGCCTTCTCCAGGGCCGCCACCTTCTTGTCGTCGCGGCCGATGGTCTTCAGGCGCTCGGCGTCATAGGCCTGGTAGGCGGCCTCCACCTTGTCCAGCGCCACCTTCTCCTTGGCGTAGTTGGTGGTGCCGATGGTGGGGGTGCCCTTGAAGGCCATGTGCTCGAACATGTGGGCCAGGCCGGACTGGCCCTTGGGGTCCTGCACCGAGCCCGCGTCCACGTGGGTGAAGAAGGAGAAGACGGGCGCCTCGGGGCGCTCCATCACCAGCAGGGTGAGCCCGTTGGGCAGGGTCTTCACCGTGATGTGCTTCTCGAACTCGTGCATGTACTGCGACATGTCCTGCGCCGCCAGCGGCAGGGCCAGCAGGCAGAGCAGCAGGGCAGGGAAGAAGATGCGTGCGATCTTGGACTTCATGCGTGCCTCCACGCGGTCGGTAGCAGAAGCTAAGTTGAACCGGGTCCCGGGCGGGAAACCATCGAACATACCTGTCCCACGGGCGCCTGTCAAACCTCGCGGGACGAGCCGCGGACCGTCCTCGGCGGGAACGGGTCCGGATCTCGTGCAAGCCAACCTCGGGCCGGCTTGGCGCCGGGCGGTGCCCCCGCACCCGCGAGGGTATTCCCGGTGCGTCCGATAATGCGCATACTAGCTCCGTGCCGCCCGCCCCCAACGAGCGCCTGCTGGCCGCCTTCCTGGACTACCTGAAGGTGGAGAAGGGATTGGCGCGGCTGAGCGTGGCCGCCTATACCCGCGACGTGGGGCAGTTTGCCGACTTCCTGGAGAAGCGCCGCCGCACCCTGGCCAGCGCCCGCCGCGACGACGTGCGCGACTTCCTCGACCACCTCTTCTCCCACCAGGTGGACGGGCGCTCGGTGGCACGCAAGCTCTCGGCGCTGCGCCACCTCTACAAGTTTCTCCTGCTCGACCGCCACCTGGAGCGTGACCCCACCCTCAACCTGGAGTCGCCCAAGCAGTGGAAGGTGCTGCCCAAGTCGCTGGCCCGGGACGAGGTCGAATCCATGTTGAAGCCGCTGCCGCCGGCCGGGCGCAAAGAAGCCCAGGCGCTGGCGGCGCGCGACCACGCCATGCTGGAGGTCTTCTACGCGGGGGCGCTGCGCGTCTCCGAGATCATCGGCATCGGGCTGGAAGATGTGAAGCTCGACCTGGGCTACGTGCTGGTGCGCGGCAAGGGCGACAAGGAGCGCATCGTGCCCCTGGGCCGCTCCGCCCTGGACGCAGTGCGGGCGTATCTGGCTTCGGGGCGGGGCGCGCTGCTGGGCAAGCGATGCTCGCCGCTGCTGTTCGTGGGCCGCGGCGGGCGCAAGCTCTCGCGCCAGCGCGTCTGGCAGATGGTGGGCGCGGCCTCGGCCGCGGCCGGGCGCCACGCCAGCCCGCACATGCTGCGCCACAGTTGCGCCACTCACATGGTGGAAGGCGGCGCCGACCTGCGCACGGTGCAGACCATCCTGGGCCACGCCGACATCTCCACCACCCAGGTCTATACCCACGTGGCGCTGGACCGGCTGAAGAACGTCTACCGCCAGCACCATCCCCGGGCGAAGGCGCGAGGAAGGTAGCGCCGGCCTCTGGCCGGCTGTCCTGAGGGCATCTTGCCCTCAGGCGCGGGCGGGACGCCCGCGCGGACAGCCGCCGGGAGGGCGGCGCTACTCGAGGAGAGCATGGACAAGAAGGAAAAACGCGCTCCCGTGCACAAGGCCACCGAGCAGTTTCTGCGCTCCCTGCGGGAGCGCAACGCCTCGCGCCACACCCTGCGCGCCTACCAGAACGATCTCTCCCGCTTCGCCGAGTACGTGGGCGCGGAGGGCTGGAGCGAGATCGACCACCTGCGCATCCGCGGCTTCCTCTCGCATCTCTACGAGCAGGGTCTGAGCAAGACCAGCGTGGCGCGGGCGCTGGCGGCGCTGCGCTCGCTCTACCGCTGGCTGGCGCGCGAAGGCGTGGTGGAACAGAACCCGGCGGCGCTGGTGGCCACCCCGCGCCTGCCCAAGAAGCTGCCGCGCGTGCCCACCATCGAAGAGATGAACGCGGTGCTCGACGCCGCCATGCCCGAGTGCTCCGCCTTTCCCGAGCGCGACCGCCTGATCCTGGAACTGCTCTACGGCTGCGGGGTGCGCAACTCCGAGCTGGTAGGCGTGAACCTCGACGACATCCGCTGGTCCAACGAGGCCATCCTGGTGCGCGGCAAGGGCAAGAAAGAGCGCTACGTGCCCTTTGGCGACAGCGCGCGGGCGGCGCTGGCGGCGTATCTTCCGCTGCGGCAGCAGGCGGTGGGACGCCAGGCGACGCGGGCGCTGCTGGTGAACCGCCGGGGCGCGCGCCTGACCTCGCGCAGCGTGGGCCGCATCGTCAAGCAGATCGCGGTGGCCCGCGGCCTCTCCCCCGACGTCCATCCGCACACCCTGCGCCACGCCTTCGGCACGCACCTGTTGGAGGAGGGCGCCGACCTGCGCGCCATCCAGGAGATGCTCGGCCACGAGCGCCTGGCCACCACCCAGCGCTACACCCAGCTCTCCATGAAGCACGTGCTGAAGGTCTACGACGAGAGCCATCCGCGGGCGAAGTGAGCGCGGGTCCTAGGCGGTGGGCGGCGCGGCGTGGCGCTCCAGCCATACCCGCAACTGCTCGCGCGTCTCCTGGGTGAGCTGCACGAAGCGGATGCCGGTGTGCAGGTCGGTATTCACCCAGGCGAGCTTGCCGGTGAGTTGCACGGGCTCCTTCTCCTGGGGCAGGACGAACTCCAGGCGCAGCAGGTCGCGGGTGTTCAGGCGCTCGGGGAACTGCAGAGCGATGCCGCCCTCGCTCAGGCTGAAGCCCGTGCCCACGACTTGGCGGCCGTCCGGGGTGCGGACCGCCACGGGGATGTCCACGGAGTGGCGGTTGTAGCGGCGGCGCTCGTCCTGCATGAGCAGGTGGGCGCTGCGCAGGTGGCGGTCCAGGGCCTCGCGGGTGAGCGGCTTGTAGAGAACCAGGTTGGCGCCGCGCTCCAGGAAGCGCGCGGAGTCGCGCTCCGCGGTGGCCAGCATCAGGACCGAGTCACGGTTGGCGCTGCGCTCCCGCGCGGTCGCCAGCACGTTGAGGCTGTGATCGGTCCCGTCATGGTCCACCACCAGCAGGTCGAAGTGCTCGTTGGCCACCAGGTCCAGGAAGCGCAGGGGATCGTCCATCTCCAGTGTCTCGACGCCCAGTGCGCCCAGGGCCTGGTGGAAGACGGAGAGCAGTTCCGGATCGCTGGTATACAGCAACGCTTGCAAGGTCATGGAATGTCCTGCGGAACGGGAGGATTATGCGTCAGCCGGGGGCGGCTGGCAATGTTACTCAAGTGACGGGCCTAGTCGGCGGCGGCCTGGCCGGCGGGGGAGGCGGGCGCGCCTTCCTTGCCCATCTCGCGGCGCAGTTGATGCCACATCTCCACCACCCGCCGGCGCAATTCGGCGGTGAGCTGCTCGTAGGCGGCCTCGGGATTCTCCACCTTCTCCGGCGGGTAGATCGGATCGCCGATGGCGATGCGCAGGGGAACGAAGCGTTGGAAGGACTGGCCCCGCGGCCAGGCCTCGTGGAAGCCCTCCAGCGCCACCGGCAGGATGGGCACCTTCAGGTGGGTGGCCAGGATGGCGGCGCCCTTCTTGAAGGTCTTGGGGGCGCCGTCGATGGAGCGCTCGCCCTCGGGATAGAGCACCAGGACCTGGCCGCGCTTCAGCCCATAGGCTCCGGCGCGCATGGCGGGGACGAGGTTGGCGTCCGGGTCCACCGGGATCAGCCGCAGCGAGTGCGCCACGTGCCGCATCACCCCGGAGCCGAAGATCTCGCTCGTCCCCACGTAAAAGACCCGCTTGTACAGCCGCCAGGGCAACTGGCTCATGACCACGGGCGCGTCCAGGAAGCTCTGGTGGTTGGGGGAGAGGATGAAGGGCCCGTCAGCGGGGATCTTCTCCAGCCCGGTGACGCGCAGGCGGAAGAGGTCGCGGCAGAGGATGTCCACGAAGCGCCCGCCGAAATACCAGAGGAAGGGAACGACGCGGCGGGGCTTGGAGACCACCTCCAGGACCTCAGGGTCGGCGCTTTCGGTCTGGAAGACGGTGTCCCAGCCGGAGGCGCCGCGGGCGCGCAGGGCGCGCTTCTGCTGCAGGTCTTCGGGGCTGCCGCCGGCCTGGCGCACCGCGTCCACCAGGTCGCGCACGGTGTAGACCTCGGACACCACCGTGTCGGGCAGGTGGCTGTCGAGTTCGCGCTCCAGCTCCACCAGCAATTCGACGCGTTCCATGGAGTCCAGGCCGAGGTCGAGTTCCAGATTGTCGGCGGGATGGATCTCATCCTCCTTCTTGGAGGCGCGGCGGATGGCGGCCAGGGCGCGCGCCACCTCCGGCTCCGCCAGCCAGGCCCGGTCCCCGTCGGTGAGGGCGCGCGCGGGATGTCGCTCTTCCACGGGCTCGCCGCCGGCAGCGGCCTGCTCCGCCAGCACCCGCTGCCGCACCTCGAAGCGCTTGATCTTGCGGGTGGTGGTGCGCGGCAGGTCTTCCTGCCAGATCTCGTAGCTCAAGATGCGCTTGCTCGAGGGTAGCGTGACCGAGATGGAGTCCAGGTCGAAGCGGATGACCTCGCGCGTGTTCACGATCTTCTTCTGTTTGAGCAACTCCAGGTTGGGGACGATGACGGCGTGCAGGCGCTCGGAGAGCGGCTCGCCCGCCCGGCTCTCCAGCCCCACCACGCACAGCTCCTTGATCCACGGCGACTTCAAGTAGTGCTCCTCGATCTCCTCGGGGTAGATGTTCTTGCCCGAGCTGAGCACGATGATCTCTTTCTTGCGTCCGGCGATGTAGAGGTCGCCGCGCGCGTCCAGGTAGCCGAGGTCGCCGGTGCGCAGCCAGCCGTCCTCGAGCACGGCGGCGGTGGCGTCGGGGCGCTTGAAGTAGCCTTGCATGACGATGCCGCCGCGGATGGCGATCTCGCCCGCGGCCGGGCCCTCGCTCGTGTCCTCCGCATCCACGATCTTCACTTCGACGCCGGGCAGCGGCCGCCCGATGGAGCCCATCACGTTGCGCTCCAGGCGGGTGACCGTGGCCGCGCCCGAGGTCTCGGTCAGGCCATAGGCCTGCAGGATCTCGAAGCCCAGGGCGTGCAGGTCGTGGCCCACGGCGGGATCGAAGCGCGAGCCTCCCACCACGAAGAAGCGCAGGTCGGGCGCCACCGCCTCGTGCACCCGGCGGAAGAGAAGCCGGCCCGCGCCCTTCCAGCCCAGCGCGCGCAGCAGCCGGGAGAGCGACATGAGCAGACGGAAGGCGGTGCGCGCCCCCGCCCCGCGCTCCGCCACCTGCTTCAGGATGCGCTCGTGGATGAGGTAAAAGAACTGGGGCACGCAGGCGAAGATGGTGATGCGGCGCTCGCGCAGCGCGCGCACCAGCTCGGCGGTGTTGAGCGATTCCAGGTAGACGATGCGGGCGCCCGCCAGCAGCGGCAGCAGCAGGTTGGCCATCTGCGCCAGGGCATGGAAGAGCGGGAGCACTCCCAGGATGGAGTCGGTGGGGCGCACTTCCACGGTGCGGAAGACGGAGCCGGCTTCGGCGGCGATGTTGGCGTGGGAGAGCATCACGCCCTTGGGATCGCTGGTGGTGCCCGAGGTGTAGAGGATGGCGGCCAGGTCATCGTCGGCGACGGCGACCGGGCGGAAGCTGCCCGGGCCGGCGGCCTGCATCTGGTCGAAACTAGGCAGCTCGGGAGGACCCGCCTCCAGGCAGACCAGGCGGACATCCAGGCCCGCGACGGCGCGCTGCGCCAGGGGCAGCAGGCGGGTGTCGGCCAGCAGCACTCGCGCGCCGCTGTCGCGCAGGATGGTGGCCACTTGGGCGCGGCTGAAGGCGGTGTCGAAAGGGACGGCCACTGCGCCCGCCGCCAGGATGCCCAGGTAGGCAGCGGTCCAGCGCGGGCTGTTGCCGGCGAGGATGCCGCAGGTCGCGCCCCGGGCGACGCCGTTCTCCTCGAGCCAGCGCCCCACCGACTCGGCCATGCGCCGCACTTCGGCGTAGCTGTGGCGCTCGACCGACTCCTGGCGCTGCATCTCCAGGGCGACGTTCTCCGGCCAGCGCTCCGCCGACTCCGCGAACTTCCGGTAGAAGCTCTGCATGGTGTCTCGGGGAAGGCCGCACTATAAAGGAACGCGGTCGAATCGGCCAGTTTCTCCAGTGGGAGAGCGGCTGACGGCCGCCGGGCCGGAACCGCACCCTGCGGCGGGCGGCCGCATCTAATATGGTACGCTGATAATCTGACAGGAAGCGGCGTCCCTCTCCGAGGCGGGCGCCCGGGCAAAGGTCCAGACCCTTGTTTAGCACCCTATTCGCCAAAATCTTCGGCACCAAGAACGAGCGCGAGGTGAAGCGCCTGCGGCCGCTGGTCGAGCGCATCAACGCGCTGGAGCCGGCCCTGCAGCAGCTCTCCGACGAGCAACTGCGCGCCAAGACGGAAGAGTTTCGCGCCCGCATCCGGCAGCGCCTGGAGGGCATCGAGGAAGAGGAGGAACGCGTGCGCGAGCAGAAGGCCGCGCTCGAAGAGCTCCTTCCCGAGGCCTTTGCGGTGGGGCGGGAGGCGGGGCGGCGCGCGCTGGCCATGCGCCACTTCGACGTCCAGCTCATCGGCGGCATGGTGCTGCACCAGGGCAAGATCGCCGAGATGAAGACGGGCGAAGGGAAGACGCTGGTAGCCACGCTGCCCGTCTACCTGAACTCGCTGCTGGGGCAGGGGGTGCACGTGGTCACGGTGAACGACTACCTGGCCAAGCGCGACTCCGAGTGGATGGGGCAGATCTACCGCTTCCTGGGGCTGACGGTGGGCGTGATCGTGCACGAGCTGGACGACGAGCAGCGCCGCGAAGCTTACGCCGCCGACGTCACCTACGGCACTAACAACGAGTTCGGCTTCGACTACCTGCGCGACAACATGAAGTTCGACCTGCGCGACTGCGTGCAGCGCGGCCACCACTACGCCATCGTGGACGAGGTCGACTCCATCCTCATCGACGAGGCCCGCACCCCGCTCATCATCTCGGGCTCCAGCGAGGAGTCCACCGACAAGTACTACAAGGTGAACCGCATCATCCCCAAGCTGGAGCAGGGCGAGGAGATCGAGAAGTCCATCGAAGAGAAGCTGCTCACCGGCGACTACGTGGTGGACGAGAAACACCACACCATCACCGTCACCGACGAGGGCTGGGAGAAGGTGGAGAAGCTGCTGGGCATCCAGAACATCGCCGACCCGGAGAACTGGGACCTGAAGCACCACGTGGAGACGGCGGTCAAGGCGCACGCCCTCTACAAGCGCGACGTGAACTACGTGGTGAAGGACGGCGAGGTGCTGATCGTGGACGAGTTCACCGGGCGCCTGATGCCGGGGCGGCGCTGGTCGGACGGCCTGCACCAGGCGGTGGAGGCCAAGGAGAACGTCAAGATCGAGCGCGAGAACCAGACCCTGGCCACCGTCACCTTCCAGAACTACTTCCGCATGTACAAGAAGCTGGCGGGCATGACCGGCACCGCCGAGACCGAGGCCGCCGAGTTCTACAAGATCTACAAGCTGGAGGTGGTGGCTATCCCCACCAACCGGCGGCTGCTGCGCCACGAGTATCCCGACACCGTCTACCGCACCGAGCGCGAGAAGTTCAACGCCCTGGCCGAAGAGATCGAGAGGATCCACGAGGAAGGCCGCCCGGTGCTGGTGGGCACGGTCTCCATCGAGAAGTCGGAGCGCCTCTCCGACCTGCTCAAGAAGAGGAACGTGAAGCATGTGGTGCTGAACGCCAAGTTCCACGAGAAGGAGGCCGAGATCGTGGCCCAGGCGGGGCGCCAGGGCGCGGTCACCATCGCCACCAACATGGCCGGCCGCGGCACCGACATCCTGCTGGGCGGCAACCCCGAGTTCCTGGCCAAGCAGGAGTGCTTCAAGAAGGGCCTGGCGCAACCGGTGCAGGCCGCCGCCGGCCGCATCGGCGAGCACCTGGGCGAGGACCACGACAAGACCACCTTCTACTACCAGGGCAGCGAGTACCAGGCCCCCGGCGAGCGCTGGAGCGAGATCCTGGAGCGGCACAAGGGGCAGACCGACGGCGAGCACGCGCAGGTGGTCGGTCTGGGCGGGCTGCACATCCTGGGTACCGAACGCCACGAGGCCCGCCGCATCGACAATCAGTTGCGCGGGCGCGCCGGCCGTCAAGGCGACCCTGGATCATCGCGTTTCTATCTGTCGCTGCAGGACGACCTGATGCGAATCTTCGGCTCGGA
>DATIWW010000481.1:0-14325 GCA_035519175.1 Terriglobales bacterium | reverse complement strand
CGATGGCCCCACCCGCGCGCAGCGACGGCAGGGCCGCCTGGGTGCAGTAGAACATCCCGTTGAGGTTGGTTTCGAGCGCCTCGCGCCAGGCCTGGGGCGGAAGCTGCGCCACCGGCAGGGTGGCGTGCGAGCGCCCGGCGTTGTTGATGAGAAAGTCGATGCGCGGAAAGCGGCGGCGCGCGGCAGCAAACAACTTCCCGACCTGCTCGGGATCACGCACGTCGCAGCGCCCCGCCACGACCTCGACGGGGAGCTTTTCCCGGACCCGCTGGACGGCACGGGCCAGCGCGGAGGGGTCGCGCCCGCTGAGCACCAGGTTGCAACCCTCCGCCGCCAGCGCGGCCGCGACCGCCAGCCCGATCCCCCGGCTGGCCCCGGTGACCACCGCCACCTTGCCCTGCAGCCGGGCCGGCGGGCGGCCCCGGGCTTCACGGCGCCGCTTAGCTGCCATTGGTCGCCCGGTTGCGGATCAGGGAGAGGAACTCCTGGCGCGTGTCGAGTTCGTCGCGGAAAACGCCCAGCATGGACGAGGTCACGGCGGCGGAGTGCTGCTTCTCCACCCCCCGCATCATCATGCACAGGTGCCGGGCCTCGATGACCACGCCCACCCCCTGGGGCGCGATGGCGCGCTGGATGGTCTCGGCGATCTGCGTGGTCAGCCGCTCCTGCACCTGCAGCCGGCGCGCGAAGATGTCGATCAGCCGCGGGACCTTGCTCAGCCCGATCACTCTTCCTTTGGGGATGTAGGCGACGTGCACCTTGCCGTAGAAGGGCAGCATGTGGTGCTCGCACAGGCTGAACATCTCGATGTCCTTGACGATGACCATCTCGTCGTAGCTCACCTCGAAGAGGGCGTCCTTCAGGATCCTCTCCGGGTCTTCCTGGTAGCCCTTGGTCAGGTACTGGAGGGCGCGCGCCATGCGCTCGGGCGTGCGCAGCAGGCCGTCGCGGCCGGGATCTTCGCCCAGCCGCACCAGCAGCTCGCGCGCCAGCTCTTCCAGGCTGGCGCTGGTCAAGGTCACCGGTTCCACTTCCCTCTTCATGGTCTTCCCTGCTTTCTGCTATCGCCGGAGCTCGCGGCCGCCCGCGTACTCGAAAGAATTCAGCATGGTCTCTTCCAGCCGGACCTTCTCTATCCGCGCCGCGCGGAAACCGTTCTCCAGGGTCTGGTAGATAGCCACGCACAGGTTCTCGGTGGTGGGCACGATGCCGCGGAAGCTCTCCAGCGTGTTCAGGTTGACATGGTCCAGGCGCTCCAGGATCTCGCGCGCCACGAAGCCGTCCAGTTGGACCAGGTCGCACACCATGCCGGTCTTCTCGTCCACCGGCCCGCCCACGGTGACCTCCAGGGCGTAGTTGTGGCCGTGGCCGTGGGGGTTGTTGCACTTGCCGTAGGTGCGCTGGTTCTCGGCTTCGCTCATGGCCTCGCTGTGCAGCCGGTGCGAGGCGGAGAACCAGTAACGGCGCGTGAGATAGGCCTTCATTCTTCTCCGTAATAGTCCACGAACAGGTCGGGGGTCTCGTACACCCGCACCCGGTGCAGGGCGGCGCGCTCCAGCTTGGCCTGCAGCCGCTTCCAGATGGCGATGGCGAGGTTTTCGGTGGTGGGGATGGCGTGCAGGAACTCCGGCACCTCCTTGTTGAGGAAGCGGTGGTCCATGGCCGAAAGCACCTCGCGTTCCAGCACCGCCTTCAGCTCCTTCAGGTCCACCACGAAGCCGGAGCGCGCGTCCACCCGCCCTTTCACTGTGACCTCCAGGGTGTAGTTGTGGCCGTGCCCGTTGGGGTTGTTGCACTTGCCGAAGAGGCGGCGGTTCTCCTCCGCCGAGAACTCGGGGTTGTGATAGTAGTGCGAGGCGGAAAACTCCGCTTTGCGCGTCAAGTAGACCATCAGGCTCCTGGGACCGCTTGGGGAAGCTCCCCGTCCCGCGGCGGGTCCGGCCGGGACGTATACGTCCTGCCCTTCCAGACTACCTTCCCGCGCCACCGCGTATAGAGTGCCGAGCGCAACAAAAGTAACGCGAACACCGGCAAGCCCGCCACCGCGGCGAGGTTCGCCGCCCGGCCAAAATGCGCCCGGCGGACCCGCCGCAGCAGATTCAGCCATCCCATAGATGCAGCCACGGCGGCCAGCGCTGCAAGCATTGTCTGCCCGCGGGCGGCGGCCCACATCGCCGCCGCCAGTCCGCCCGCGATCCACAGGAACTCCAAGCTGCGCCGCGCTGCCAGCCCGACCGCCGGAAAGAGCAGCGCCAGGTTCTTGGTCCAGCCCTCGCACATCTGGCCGAAGCCGCGGTACATGCGGGTGCGCACCGCGTCGCCGCCGTGGCGAAAGTGCAGGCGGTAGCCGGCGCGCTTGAAGGTCTGGGCCAGCGCCAGGTCTTCGAGCAGGGTGCGGGCGACGGCAGCATGCCCTCCCACGGCTTCGTACGCCTGGCGCTCGACCAGCAGGTATTGCCCGTTGGCGGCGGCCACCGGCGAGGCCGGATCGTTGACTTTTGCCGGCGGGTAGGTGCGGGCGAGGTCGGAGAACACCAGCGGCATCACCGCGTGCTCCCAGAAGCCGTGGACCTCCTGCGCCGGGGAATAAGAGAGCAGGGCCGCGCCGTGCTCGCGCGCTTCAGCCAAGCTGCGCGCCAGCGAGCCGGGCCGGTGCACGGTGTCGGCGTCGGTGAAGAGCAGCCAGGCGCCACGCGCCTGACGCACACCGGCGGCCAGCGCGTTGGACTTGCCGCTCCACCCCGCAGGCAAGGGCCCGGCTTCGACTACCTGAACGCCGGCGAAGGAGTGCGCGATGGCGCGGGTGCGGTCGCGGGAGCCGTCGTCCACCATCACTACCTCGTACTCGACGCCCTCTTGCGCGACCAACGATTGCAGGCAGGCGCCCAGGCAGGCCTCCTCGTTGCGCGCCGGCACGATCACCGACACGGCTGGTCCGTTCTCCTGAGGGGCTGGCGTCATGGGCGTATCCAGTTATTATAGAGGGGTGCGACGCTGCTCCTATCTGCTGCTGTTTGCGGCCCTGGTCCTGGGGTGCGACCGTGGCACCGAACCTGCCCTGATCGGCAGACCCGCCCCCGACTTCACCGTGCAGGACTCCGACCGCAAGGTGACGCTGCGCGACCACCGCGGCAAGGTGGTGGTGCTGAACTTCTGGGCCACCTGGTGCCCGCCCTGCGTCGAGGAGACCCCTTCGCTGGTGGCCATGGCGCAGCGCACCCAGCCCAAGGTCGAGGTCATCGCGGTGAGCGTGGACGTGGACGAAACGGCCTACCGCGACTTCGTGCGCGACTACAAGATGCAGGACTTGGTCAACGTGCGCGACCCCGAGGGCAAGAAGAGCAGCGGCCTCTACGGCACCTGGAAGTACCCCGAGACCTACATCATCGACCAGAACGGCGTGCTGCGCCGCAAGTTCATCGGTCCCGTGGACTGGACCGACCCCAACATCCTCGATTATCTCAACAAGCTCTAGAGCTTCACCCGCCGCAGCCGTAGTGCATTGGAGATCACGCTCACCGAGCTGAAACTCATGGCGGCCGCCGCGATGATCGGGTTCAGCAGCGCCGCGAATCCGAAGAAGGGATAGAGCACGCCGCCCGCGATGGGCACGCCCAGGGCGTTGTAGGCGAAGGCCCACACCAGGTTCTGGCGGATGTTGCGCATGGTGGTCTGGCTCAGCCGGCGCGCCCGCACGATGCCCCGCAGATCGCCCTTCACCAGGGTGACGCCGCCGCTCTCCATGGCTACGTCGGTGCCGGTGCCCATGGCGATGCCCACGTCGGCCTGGGCCAGCGCGGGCGCGTCGTTCACCCCGTCGCCCGCCATGGCCACCACCCGGCCCTGGGCCTGCAGCCGCTTCACCGCCTCCGACTTCTTCTCCGGCAGGACCTCAGCTTCGAACTCCGCGAGGCCCAGCCTGCGGGCCACCGCCTCCGCCGTGGCGCGGCTATCGCCGGTCAGCATGACCACGTGCACGCCCTGCGCGCGCAACTCCCGCAGCGCTTCGGGCGTGGAGTCTTTGAGCGGATCGGCGACGCCCAGCAGTCCGGCCGCCGACCCATCCACCGCCGCGAAGATCACCGTCTGCCCTTGGGCGCGCAGCGCTTGGGCGCGCGCCGGCAAGTCGCCCGCGTCGATCCTGAGCTCTTCCAAGAGCTTCTCGTTCCCTGCGGCCACGCTGTAGCCGTCCACGGTCCCGGTAGCACCCCGCCCCGGGAAGGAACGGAAGTCGCGGCACTCGGAAAGCTCGAGGCCGCGTTCTCCTGCACCCGCGACGACCGCTGAGGCCACGGGGTGCTCGCTTCCCTTCTCCAGGCTGGCAACCAGGCGCAGCAGCTTTTCTTCCTGCGTGTCCGCCGCCGCGATCACCGAGACCAGCCGCGGCTTGCCTTCGGTCAGCGTGCCGGTCTTGTCCACCACCAGGGTGTCGACCTTCTCCAGGATCTCCAGCGCCTCGGCATTGCGGATGAGCACGCCCGCCCGCGCTCCCCGCCCGGTGCCCACCATGATGGCCATAGGCGTGGCCAGGCCCAGGGCGCAGGGGCAGGCGATGATGAGCACCGCCACCGCGTTCACCATGGCGAAGGCCAGGCGCGGCTGCGGTCCCCACAGGCCCCAGACCACGAACGTCGCAACCGCCGCTGTCATCACCACCGGCACGAAGTAGGAGGAGACCACGTCCGCCAGCCGCTGGATGGGGGCGCGGCTGCGCTGCGCCTCGCTCACCAGGCGCACGATCTGCGCCAGCAGGGTCTCGCTGCCCACCTTCTCGGCGCGCATCACCAGGCCGCCGGTGCCGTTGACCGTGCCGCCGATCACCCGGCTGCCCGGGCCCTTCTCCACCGGGATGGACTCGCCCGTGATCATGGACTCGTCCACCGGGCTGGCGCCCTCCAGCACGACACCATCCACGGGGATCTTCTCGCCGGGTCGCACGCGCAGCCGGTCGCCCGCCTGAACCTGATCCAGGGGGATGTCGGCCTCGGCGCCGTCGCTGAGCCGCCGCGCTGTCTTCGGGCTCAGATCCAGCAGCGCGCGAATGGCGCTGGAGGTCTGCGCCCGCGCCCGCAGCTCCAGCACCTGCCCCAGCAGCACCAGCACCACGATGGCGGCCGCGGCCTCGAAGTACACGTGCACCTCGCCGCCCTGCCCACGCAGCGACTCCGGGAAGGCTCCCGGCGCCAGCACCGCCACCGCGCTGTAGAGATAGGCGACGCCCGTCCCCATGGCGATCAGGGTGAACATGTTGGCGCTCCGGTTGAGGACCGACTGCCAGCCGCGCTCGAAGAAAGGCCAGCCGCCCCACAGCACCACCGGCGTGGCCAGCAGGCACTCGATCCACTGCGCGGTACGCGGCGCCAGGCCCAGGTGCAGCCACATCCCGCCCATGGCCAGCGCCAGCAGGGGGACGGTCAGTACTAGCCCCACCCAGAAGCGCCGCGCCATCACCCGCAGTTCGGGGTTCTCTTCCTCCTGCGCGGTGATCTCCATGGGTTCGAGCGCCATGCCGCACAAGGGACAGCTTCCCGGTCCCGGCCGCACGATCTCCGGGTGCATGGGACAGGTGTAGGTGGTTCCCTTGGCAGCGGGCGCGGGCGGCGCCGGGGGGGCGAGGTACTTGGCGGGATCGGCCCGGAACTTCTCCGCGCAGTGCGTGCTGCAGAAGTAGTAGGTGGCGCCCGCGTGCTCCACCTTGGCCTTGGCGGTGGCTGGATCCACGCTCATGCCGCAGACCGGGTCCTTGGCCATGGCCACCGGCGGAGCCGGCATGGCCGCAGCCGCGGGCAAAATCTGCATCAGCGGCGCCGCCGGCTTGGGTGCGAGATAGCTCTCGGGCTGCGCGCGGAACTTCTCCGCGCACCCCCCGCAGCAGAAGAAGTACTCCCGGCCGGCATGCTCCACTCGCGCCTTCGCGGTCGCGGGGTTCACCGTCATGCCGCAGACCGGGTCCTTCACCGCCGTCCTGCTCTGGGGATCCATGTCATGCCGTCCGGACTGTTCTATATTAGAGTGTCCCAGACGCGATGGGATTCCGATCTGCAGGAAGGTGTCCGGCATGACTGCTGTGGATGTGAGCTTCCGCTGCGGCCGCCCGCCCGGGGAAGCCGAGCTGCGCGCCCTGCAGGCGGCGCGCGAGGTCTATGGGATGCGCCGCATCCGCTTCGAGCCCCGTGACTCCATCGTGTCGGTGGAGTACGACGCCTCCCGCCTCAATGAGGCCACCGTGGAATCTCTGCTGCGACAGGCCGGCCTCGACCTGCAGGGGAGAATCGCTCAGGGGTGAATCCGGGTTGTGGAGGGAGTTTCTGCGGGTTCGGGGGAGAATGCTCGAGGCCGCTGCCCGCGTGGTGGGTTTTTAATGCAATGGGGCGTCCAGGAAGACCTCTGGCCGAAGCTCATCTCATGAACGCCCCACTGCGCGCCACTTCGTCTGTTCTTGCCTAGTGCATCCCCGGTGCCATCCCCTACTCCGTTGAAACTAGGCGGCTTGCAGGCTCTGCCCCGGGCGGGCGCGGCGCACTTTTTGCCGCTGCCGGGAAACTTTTACCGGGAGAGGGAGGATCGCCGCCGGCGGCTCGTCAGGTTGCGACTTCGCCGCCTGCCTAGGAGCGGTTCTGCTACCCTGAGCGGGAGCTCCGCCCACCATGCCCGCTCCCGCCCGCTCCCGCCTCGCCTACATCGACTGGATGCGCGGCCTGGCCTGCGTGCTCATGTTCCAGACCCACTGCTACGACTCCTGGCTCAGCCCGCAGGCCCGCAAATCCACCTTCTTCATGTGGTCGCAGTTGGGCGGTACCTTGCCCGCGCCCCTGTTCCTGTTTCTCGCCGGCATCTCTTTTGCCCTGGTGACCGATAAGCTGCGACAGAAGGGAGCGGACGCGGAGCGGGTCGCCCGCTCCACCATCCGCCGCGGCGCCGAAATCTTCGCTCTGGGCCTGCTCTTCCGCCTGCAGGAATATGCCATTGCCTTTCCCTGGGCCCCCTGGACCGACCTCTTGCGCGTGGACATCCTCAACACCATCGGTCTCTCCATGATGCTGATGGGGGTGGTCTGCCGGCTGGCCGTGCTCCCCGCCACCAAGGCCCCGGCCCGCGCCCGCTGGAAGAGCGCTGCGGCCGCCGTCGCCGCCACCCTGGCCATCTCGCTGCTGACGCCGCCGCTGTGGACCACCTGGCGTCCCGCCTGGCTGCCCTGGCCGCTCCAGTCCTACATCAACGGTGTTCACATCTACGGCCAGCCCCAGCCCTGGCTCTTCCCCGTCTTCCCCTGGACGGCCTTCGCCTTCGCCGGGCTGGCCACCGGCTTCCTGCTCTTGAGCGACTGGGGACGGAAACGCGAGGCCACCACCTTCGGCTTGCTGGGCGCCGCCGGCGTGGTTGCCATCCTCCTGGCCCGCTGGCTCGACGCCCGGCCATTCCAGCTCTACGCGGTCTATGATTTCTGGCACACCAGCCCCGACTTCTTCCTCATTCGCGTGGGCATCCTGTGCATGATCCTGGCGGGCTGTTACGCCTGGTGCCGCTGGGGCGCGGCCCAGTGGGGATTCAGTCCGCTCATCCAGATGGGCCAGACCTCGCTGCTGGTCTACTGGGTGCACATCGAGTTCGTCTACGGGCGCTTCTCCATCCTGACCAAGCATGCGCAGAGCGTGCGCACGGCCTCGCTGGGCCTGCTGGCCATCTTCCTGGCCATGCTGCTGCTTTCGGTGCTGCGCACCCGCAGCAAGGGGCGCGGGCGGGAGTTTCTCGCCCGGCTGCGCGCTACCGCTCCTGCGAGCGGATGACGGTAGGAGCGGCGAAAACTACGCGGAAGCCTTGGTCTCCAGCGGCTTGAGGAACTCCTCCGTCGACATGGTCGGCGCCACGCGGCGGACCTTCTCCAGGATCTTCTTCTGGTCGGAGTCGGACTTGGTGGCGGCATAGCGCCGGCGCAGCTTGGCGATCTTCTCCTTACGGGCGCGGCGGCGGCGGATCTCGGGTTTGCGGCTGAATCCAGACATGCGTTCCCTTCCCTTTCCTGAACCGCGGATGATTCTACAGGTGCCTACGCCTCTGCCACCACCGCCAGCACCACCTGGCGCTCGCGCGGGCCGTCCAGCTCCACCAGCACCACGCGCTGCCAGGTACCCAGCAGCAGCTTTCCCTGCTCCGCCGGCAGCGCCACCGAAGTGCCGATCAACGCCGAGAGAATGTGGTCGGGAACGTGCGCGGGGTCGTGCGGGTGGCGGTAGCGCAGCTTGGGAACCATGGCCTCGAAGGCGTCGAGCATGTCCAGGTCGGTGCCCGGATCCAGATCGGCGGTGGTCAGCGCCGCCGTGGTGTGCAGGAGCGTGAGCTGGCAGATCCCCGACTTCCCTCCCAGCGCCCGCTCCACCTGCTCGGTGATGTCCACGATCTCGCGCTTCTTCCGCGTCTGGATGGCCAGCTTCCGCATCTTGCCGGGTTATCCTTCCCACTCGTAGCCGCAGCGCAGGCACTGCAGCGTGGCCCGCTTCTCCAGCAGGATGGACCACTGGCAGCGCGGGCAGCGCACGAACTCCACCTTGTCCTCGACCAGACGCTCGGTGCGGCCCAGTGGAGGCTTGTAGGGAGCCCCCGTCACTTTGTCGATTTCGCCCATGCGGCTACTCTAATGGTAGCCCTTTGGAGGCCCGTATGCGCCGCTCTCCAGTCCACCTGCCCGCCTGCCTGCTGCTCCTGCTGATGGGAGCGGCCGCATGGGTGCGGGCGCAGGAGGCGCCCC
Organism: Terriglobales bacterium; assembly: GCA_035519175.1. Taxonomy (GTDB): domain Bacteria; phylum Acidobacteriota; class Terriglobia; order Terriglobales; family Acidobacteriaceae; genus DASPRL01. The sequence continues at coordinate 5,579 of DATIWW010000481.1, read as the reverse complement.
CCGACCGCGATCCCCTGGTGCTGGCCACCGACTCCCTTCCCCGCGGGGTGGCGCAATTGCCGTATGAGCTGCAGTTGCGGGCCCGCGGCGGAACTCCGCCTCTGCACTGGCGCGTGGCCAGCGGCGCGCTGCCTCCCGGCATCGAGCTGGATGCCGAGCACGGCCGGCTGCACGGCACCCCGGGCACCGTCGGCCAGTTCCGCTTCAGCCTCAGCGTCACCGACTCCGGCACCCCCGCCGACGGGCGGGAGCGTGTCTTCTTCCTGGAGGTGGTGCCGCCTCTGCTGCTGGTGTGGAGGCAGAAGCCCGCGGTCGATGCCGACCGCATCGCCGGCTCGGTGGAGATCACCAATTACACCCCCGACGAGTTCGACCTGACCTACATCGTGGTGGCGGTGAACGAGATGGGCAAGGCCTTCGCCCTGGGCTACCAGCACGGCCCCATGAAGGGCGCGAGCGGGCCGCTGGAGTTCCCCTTCGGCGCCGGCATGAACCTGCCCCGCGGCCGCTACGTGGTGCACGTGGACGCGGTGGCCGAGGTCGCGGCGCGCAAGGCCATCTACCGGGCACGCCTCCAAGCCGGTGAGTTCCAGGTCCCCTGAGCGCTCAGCGGCGCCGCGCCATGCCGGCTGGGGTTACGGCAGTTCGCCATCCCTCATGGTGAAGAGGAAGGGGCTGGGTGTGTAGTCGGTGAAGACCCCGATCACCTGGATCTGCGCTCCCGCCGCGGGGGGATGCGCCAGCGGCTTGGCCAGGATCACCTTGACGTCCGGGGTGTGGCTGGCTTGGTTGTCCTCGGTGATCGCTCCCAGGATGGTGTCCTGGGTGGCGGAGATGACCATCATCGGCAGCTTCAGCTTCGCCTTCCCGTTTTGCTGCTTCTCCTGGATGACGGCCCACACCTTGGCGGCCGCCTCCCGGTTCGCGGGCGAGGCATCGCGGTACTGCAGGATGTACTCCCAATCGCTGAAGGAGAGCGTGGCGGGATCGTTCTGTTGGACGGCCTGCACGGCCAGCTCGGCCGGCGTGGGCGCGGGCTTGATGGACTGCGCGAAGTCGGCGGGCGGCGCGCTCTGGCTGGCCACGGCCAGGACCAGTTGGTCCCAGCCGTCCGTTCCGCCATGGTATTTGCGGTACTTGGCCTTGCCGTACGCCTCGATGGATTGCCGTCCGGCAGCGTTGCCCCCGGCCAACTGCATGGCCCGCGCCACATACCAGAAGCCGTTGACGTCGAGAGGCTGCATCTGCAGCTCGGCAATGCCGAGCTGGTAGACGTCCTGCAGGCTGCTGGGATCGGCCGCCACCGCCTTCAGGTAGTACTCGCGCGCTCCGGCGTAGTCCTTCGCCTGCAGGCGGCCGAAGCCGGCGGCCCCGTTCAGAAGCGACGTCATGGTCTGGCGCAGCTTGTCGTAATCCTGCTGAGGCATGTCGGCGGGCTTGGTCCAGCCCGGCAACGCCTGGAGTCCGCGCTGCGCATAGGCCAGCGCCTCTTCCCCTGCCTTGGTATCGCCCTGAGTCGCGCGGGCACGCCGCAGGAAAGCCAGGATGGCCAGCGCGCGGACGTTCTCGGGCTCCAACTCCACGATCCGGCCTGCCGAGGTTTCCACCTTGGCGGCGTTGCCGGTCTGCTGGTACCCGCCCATCGCCTGTTCCAGGGCGTCGATCTTGACCACGCTGTTGGGATACTGAGCGACAAAGGCCTCCATCGCCGCTGCCTTCGCCGCCGGATCGGTCGTATTGAGGGCGGCCATGTAGGCATTGTATTCGGCGGGATCTTTGATCACCTTCTGGCTGGTCTGAGCGACGGCCGCGAGCCCCAACACCAGGACCATCAGCATGACGGCGAGCTTCTTCATGGCGTTCCCCTTGGGATGATGGTGTCCAAACCTCTGCGCGAGCAGCGCCATTGTAACCTCGGGACGCGAGGGCGATCGGCCACGAGCCGCGCGCGCCACTCCGGTTCAGCGCTGGCGCGCGCTTCCCGGGTTCTCCATCAGGGACATGAGCAGCAAGGCGGTTACCCCGAAGATCAGCAGGTCCACGGTGAACATGGCGACTCTCCTCCTTGTGAAGTTCGTGGGAAGAACGCCGCCCGGCCGGGAGCTTGCAGGGCGCTGCCAAGTGCCGGAGATTCAAGGAGGTAGGGGCGCGGTCCGCGATCCGCGATCAGAGCCAGGTGCCGGCCTTGTAGCGCCGATATTCGTCTCCGAAGGCCTGCTCCAGCACCGCGTTCTCTTTGCGGATGCGCAGCAGTTGCGTGGAATACATCAGCATGAAACACGGCACCACGATCCACCAGCGCAGCGCCAGGAAGACGCCCAGATAGGCGACCAACGCGAAGGTATAGACGGGATGGCGGAACTTGGAGTAAAGGCCGTGGGTGACCAGGGCGCGCGCCTCGGGGCGGGGCGTGAACGACTTCCCCAGCTGTAGCCGCGCCGTGGTCCAGCAGGCGAACCCGGCCACCGCCACCGCCATCCACGCCAGGTACCACGCATGCTCGTTCCAGCGCGACAGCGCATAGGCGCCGAAGCCCAGGAACGGGACGGTATCGACCCACCAGAGGTACTTCACGAGCAACTCAGGAAGAAAAAATCATGGCGCGCCCTGAGAGATTCGAACTCCCGACCTTCTGGTTCGTAGCCAGACGCTCTATCCAACTGAGCTAAGGGCGCGCGCGTGCGGCGTTTCTAGTATAGCAAACCGCCTTCCGGCCTCCGCTCCGTGGCTAGAACCACGCCAACTGCCCGGGCAGCCTCTTCGACAGCTTCTCGATCTTCTTCAGCCGCTCGTTCAGGTCCTTGGAGATCAGCCCCTGCTTCACCTTCTCGATGTCGGGTGGGACGGTCTGCGCCAGCCGCGCCAGCTCGTCGGCGTCCTTCTGGAACTGGACCATATCCACGGGCGGCTGCTTGGCGGCCGGCGGCTGCGGGCGGTCGGAATCGACGTTGATGTTGTCCGGCAAGCGCCGGTGCGAGGTCTGCGCCGGCGCCAGCAACGCCGCCATCAGCAACAACAGGGCCCACCAGGAAAACCTCCTCATTCCGCACCTCCTGCGACCTGGGTCCGAATATTCTAGGGCTGTTCCCCTTCGCCCGGCGTGTAAACTTGGGAGTTAGCTGGGACGCCCGCCATGGCCGAGACCCTGCGCACCAACAACAAGCCGGTGAGCAAGCCGGCGCAGGATCCCTCCCACGACTTCCTGCGCTCCGAGCGTCACCCGCTCGACGCCCTCTTCGTCCCCAAGAGCGTGGCCGTGATCGGGGCCACCGAGAAGCCCGCCAGCGTGGGCCGCAGCGTGCTCTACAACCTGCTGACCAGCCCTTTCGGCGGCACCGTCTATCCCGTCAATCCCAAGCACCCCAGCGTGCTGGGCATCCGCGCCTATCCCCGCATCGCCGACATCCCCGACAAGGTGGAACTGGCGGTGATCATCACCCCCGCCGACAGCGTGCCTGCCCTCATCGGCGAGTGCGTGGAGGCCGATGTGAAGGGCGCCATCGTCATCTCCGCCGGCTTCAGGGAGCACGGCGCCCACGGCGCCGAATTGGAGCGCCGGATCCAGCAGCAGCTCGCCCGCGGCCGCCTGCGCGTGGTCGGCCCCAACTGCCTGGGAGTGATGAACCCGCGCCGCGGCCTGAACGCGACCTTCTCCGCCACCCAGGCCCTGCCCGGCAACGTGGCCTTCATCAGCCAGTCGGGCGCGCTGTGCACCGCCATCCTGGATTGGAGCCTGCGCGAGAACGTAGGCTTCAGCGCCTTCGTCTCTACCGGTTCCATGGTGGACGTGGGCTGGGGCGACCTCATCTATTACCTGGGCGACGACCCCCACACCCACGCCATCGTCATCTACATGGAGTCCATCGGCGACGCCCGCAGCTTCCTCTCCGCCGCGCGCGAGGTCGCGCTGACCAAACCCATCATCGTGATCAAGGCGGGGCGCAGCGAAGCCGCCAGCCGCGCCGCCGCCTCCCACACCGGCGCCCTCACCGGCAGCGACGAGGCCCTCGACGCCGCCTTCCGCCGCTGCGGCGTGCTGCGCGTCACCAGCATCTCCGACCTCTTCTACATGGCCGAGGTGCTCTCCAAGCAGCCGCGTCCCCGCGGTCCCCGCCTGGTCATTCTCACCAACGCGGGCGGACCCGGGGTGCTGGCCACCGACGGGCTCATCGCCGCCGGCGGCGAATTGGCCCAACTCTCCTCCGAGACCGTGGCCAGGCTTGATGCCCTGCTCCCACCCCACTGGAGCCACAACAATCCTGTGGACATCCTGGGCGACTCCAGCCCCGAGCGCTACGCCCAGTGCCTGGAGATCGTCTCCAAAGACCCCGCCTGCGACGGAGTGCTGATCATCACCGCGCCCCAGGGCATGACCTCGCCCACCCAACTCGCCGAGAAGCTGGCGCCCTTCGCGCGACTGGAGGGCAAGCCCATCCTGGCCAGCTTCATGGGGGGCGCCAAGATCGCCGCCGGCGACGCCGTCCTGCGCCAAGCCAACATCCCCACCTTCCCCTTCCCCGACACCGCCGCCCGCGCCTTCAACTACATGTGGCGCTACAGCTACAACCTGCGCGGCATCTACGAGACCCCGGCCTTCGATCCCGCCTCCGAGAGCGAAGCCGCCGACCACGCTCTGGCGGAGAAGACCATCCAGGAGGTGCGCGCCGCCGACCGCACCGTGCTCACCGAAGTCGAGTCCAAGCAGGTGCTCGCCGCCTACGGCATCCCCAGTGTGCCCACGCACCTGGCCCGCAGCGAGGACGAGGCCGCGCGCCTGGCCGCGGGCATCGGCTATCCCGTGGTGCTCAAGCTCTTCTCCCACAGCATCACCCACAAGACCGAGGTGGGCGGGGTGAAGCTGAACCTGGCGAACGAGGCCGCGGTGCGCGCCGCCTTCCGCGAGATCCAGGCCGCGGTTACGCAGAAGGCCGGCGCCCAGCACTTCCAGGGCGTGACTGTGCAGCCCATGGTCCCGCTCGAGGGATACGAACTCATCCTGGGCTGCAGCCTGGACCCGCAGTTCGGCCCGGTGCTGCTCTTCGGCACCGGAGGGCAACTGGTGGAGGTCTTCCGCGACCGCGCCCTCGCCCTGCCTCCCCTGAACACCACCCTGGCCACACGCATGATGGAGCAGACCCGCATCTGGAAGGCGCTGCAAGGCGTGCGCGGCCGCAAGCCCGTGGACACCGCAGCCCTGGCGGCCCTGCTGGTGCGCTTCAGCCAGTTGGTGGTGGAACAACCCTGGATCCAGGAGATCGACATCAATCCCCTGCTGGCTTCACCCGGGCGTCTGCTGGCGCTGGACGCCCGCATCCTCGTCCACGGGCCTGAGGTCCGGCGCGAGGATCTCCCCCGCCCCGCCGTCCGCCCCTATCCCGCGCAGTACGCCTCCCCCTGGACGATGAAGGACGGCGCCAGCGTGCTGATCCGCCCCATCCGCCCCGAGGACGAGCCTCTCATGGTCCGCTTTCACGAGAAGCTCTCCGAGCGCAGCGTCTACCTGCGCTACTTCCACCCACTCAAGCTCAGCCAGCGCGTCGCCCACGAGCGCCTGCTGCGCATCTGCTTCATCGACTACG
>DATIWW010000480.1:0-3340 GCA_035519175.1 Terriglobales bacterium | reverse complement strand
GGAGTGCGCCAAGGGCAAGGAGATGGAGATCGAGACCGCGCTGCGCGAGGCCCTGGCCAACGCCATCATCCACGGCTGCGAGAACGATCCCACGCGCCGGGTGCAGTGTTGCGTCGCCTGCGACGAGGGCCGCGGCATGCTCATCGTGGTGCGCGACCCCGGCGCGGGCTTCGATCCCGCCCAGGTGCCCAGCCCGGTGGTGGGCGAGAACGTCTTCAGCTCCCACGGCCGCGGTATCTTCCTCATCAACCAGCTCATGGACCAGGTGGAGTTCGCCCACGGCGGCACCGAGATCCGGATGAAGAAACGCTAGTACTCAGTACCTAGTACTCAGTACTCAGAGAGCAAGGGAAAAAGGGGGACGGGCTAGCCGTCCCCCTTAACTCTTGTGATTGCGTCCCTCAGCGGCTAAAGGCCAAATGTCCGGAGTCGTTAACGGCACGGCTGAAGCCATGCCCTCCCGAAAGCCGCTCCAGAGCGGTTCTCCGAGTACCGAGTACTGAGAACTAGCTGGGCAGCAACTGCAGGAAGCTCTCGCCCGCGCCCTTGAAGGTGGCGGTCTGCTCGTCCATGTTGCTGGGCTTGACGATGGAGGCCACGGCGAAGACGATCAGTCCCACGAAGAAAGCCAGGAAGAAGACCAGGACGCCGATGCCCATGGCGTCGTCGCTGCCGTTGCCGATGGCCGCGATGGCGATCCACAGGGGGATGGAAATCAGCATGAGGATGCCGCCCACCCAGCGCTTGGTCTTGTAGCTGCTGCGGTGCTCCTCGCACACCGGCACGCTGAGCTTGCAGCTCTTGCGCACGATCAGGGCCACGATCACGTAAATGACCGGGGAGATCAGAACCACGAGATAGATGAGGGGATTGTGCCACCAGTAGGTCTTGTTCATGGTGTCCTGGGTGGGCTTGCCGCACTTGACGCAGTTCGGCGGCAAGGGAGCCCCGGAGCGCGGCACCACGAACTGCGCGCCCACGCGGCGGGCGCCGGCGAGGGCGGCGGGCGCCGCCGCCACCGCGGCCCCGGCGGCACTGACGGACTGCCCCGCCAGGGGCGCGCCGCACTTCATGCAGAAGGGTCCGGTATCGGGGTTGTTGCTGCCGCACTTCATGCAGAACATGGTTTCTCCTCCGGTGGGAAGCTGAGGGAGTGCGCGCATTATGCCCCTCTCCCCCTGTTGGAGCAAGCAAGTACTCAGTACTCGGTGCTCCAAAGGACACCAAGGAGGCGGCGGCCCCGGTCCTCTGACCACTGACTCCTGACTCCTGGGTACTGAGTACCGAGTACTGCTCGGCTATAATCAGCCATGGCGAGCACCCGCAGGGCGAGCCGCGGCCCGCAGTCCCCGCTGCCCCGGCCCGCAACCCTAAGGAGCGCATGGCGACACTAAGACACCAGGTCGCTACCAGTGTGCTCACGGTCACCAAGTTCCGTGAGCTGCTGAAGAAGGTGCGCGCCAACCGCCCCAGCGACGACCTGGAGATCATCCGCAAGGCCTACGACTACTCCCTCCAGCACCACAAGGGGCAATCGCGGGCCTCGGGGGAGCCTTACCTGGTGCATCCCCTGGAAGTGGCGCTGGTGCTGGCGGAGATGAAGCTCGATCCCGTCGCCATCGCCGCCGGCCTGCTGCACGACTCGGTGGAAGACACCTCGGTGACCATCGAGGACGTGGAGCGGGAGTTCGGCGAGCAGGTGGCGCACATCGTGGAGGGCGTGACCAAGATCTCCAAACTGAACTTCGCCAGCCGCGAGGAGCGCCAGGCGGAGAACGTCCGCAAGATGGTGCTGGCCATGGTGGACGACATCCGCGTGGTGCTCATCAAGCTGGCCGACCGCCTGCACAACATGCGCACCCTCGCTCCCCTGCCCCCGGAGCGCCGCGAGCAGATCGCGCGCGAGACCCTGGAGATCTACGCTCCCATCGCCCACCGCCTGGGCATGGGCAAGGTGCGCGGCGAATTGGAAGACCTGGCCTTCGAGTACGTGGACCCCATCGGCTACCAGCAGGTGAAGAAGCAGGTGGAGGCGCGGCGCAAGAAGGGCGAGCAGTTCCTGGAGCAGGTGGAGGAGGTCATCCGCGAGAGGCTGAAGGAAGCCGGGGTGGAAGGACGGGTGGAGAGCCGCATCAAGCGCCTGCACAGCGTGTGGCAGAAGATGCAGCGGCAGCGCATCACCGTGGACCAGGTCTACGACCTGCTGGCCATCCGCATCATCACCCCCTCGGTGCAGGACTGCTACGCCGCGCTGGGGGCCATCCACAACCTGTGGCGCCCGGTGCCGGGGCGCATCAAGGACTTCATCGCCATGCCCCGCCCCAACCTCTACCAGTCGCTGCACACCACCGTGATCGCGGAGAACGGCACTCCCTTCGAGGTGCAGATCCGCACCGCCGAGATGCACAAGATGGCGGAGGAGGGTATCGCCGCCCACTGGAAGTATAAGGACGGGCCGGTCACCGGCAAGGACGAGCAGCGCCTGGCCTGGCTGCGCCAGGTGGTGGAGTGGCAGCGCGAGGTCTCCGATCCCAACGAGTTCCTCTCCACCCTGAAGATCGATCTCTATCCCGAAGAGGTCTACACCTTTACCCCCAAGGGCAAGGTGATCATCCTGCCGCGGGACGCCACCCCGGTGGACTTCGCCTACACCGTGCACACCGAGGTGGGGCACACCTGCGTGGGGGCGCGGGTGAACGGGCGCATGGTGCCGCTGCGCCACAAGCTGCGCTCCGGCGACATCGTGGAGATCCTCACCCAGGCGGGACACAATCCCAGCCGCGACTGGCTGGGCTTCGTGCACAGCTCGCGGGCGCGCAACAAGATCAAGCACTGGCTCAACGTGCACCAGCGCGAGCGCGCCATCGAGATCGGGCGCAAGCTCATCGAGAAGGAGGCGCGCAAGTACCGGGTGGCGCTCAAGGAGATCGGGGAGAAGGAGTTCGAGCAGGCGGCCGCCGATTACGGGCTGGCCCGCGCCGACGACCTGCTGGCGGGCATCGGCTACGGCAAGTTCGCGGCCCGGCAGGTGCTGGCGCGCCTGGCCCCCGCCACCGCCGGCCAGGAGGCCCCCGAAGCCGAGAAGACCGGCGCCTTCACCAGCGTGGTGCGGCGGGTCTTCGGCTCCGAGCACCCCGGTGCCATCCAGGTGCACGGCCAGGAAGACCTGCTGGTCTACCGCGCGCGCTGCTGCAATCCCATCCGCGGCGAAGACATCGTGGGCTACGTCACCCGCGGCAAGGGCGTGGCCGTGCACGCCCGCAGTTGTCCCAACGTGGTGAACCTGCTCTACGACGTGGAGCGCCGCATCGCGGTGGAGTGGACGCGTCCCCCCAAGAAC
>DATIWW010000479.1:0-3806 GCA_035519175.1 Terriglobales bacterium | reverse complement strand
GAGAATGAGCGGCGGATCCAACTCGGATCGTGATTTGATCGCCTGGCAAGAGGCTATGGAATGGGTGCATTCCGTGTATGAGCTGACCGGCCACTTTCCGGAGGCTGAGATGTTCGGCTTGACTTCACAGATGCGGCGTGCGGCTGTGTCAGTAGCCAGCAATATCGCGGAGGGGCAAGGAAGGAACTCTAGGGGCGAATTCATCCAGTTCCTGGGGCACGCGCGCGGCTCGTTGCAGGAAGTCGAGACGCAAGTACTTGTGGCGGAGCGACGGAGATTCGCTCCCAGCGGCCAGGCGGCTGTACTGATGAAGCAATGCGACAAGGCCCGCCGGTTGCTGAATGGCCTGATCAACTCCCTTCGGGACCCGGTCGTGAGCGCTCGGGCATAAACGGGAAACTGGAAACGGGAAACCAGGAACTAGCAGATGGCCAACGTCCTCGACATCCGGCGGCGCATCCGCAGCGTGATCAACACGCGCCAGATCACCAAGGCCATGAAGATGGTGGCGGCGGCGCGCCTGCGCCGCGCCCAGGAGCGCGCTCTCTCCGCCCGCCCCTACGCCCAGATGCTCACCCACGTGCTGCAATCGCTGGTGGCGCGCGCCCAGATCTACGATCCCGAGACCGGGGAGCCCCGCCATCCCCTGCTGGCCCGCCGCGAGGAGAAGAACATCTTCCTGGCCGTGGTCACCGGCGACAAGGGCCTGGCCGGCGCCTTCAACACCAACATCCTGAAGGCGGCCATGCACTTCCTGGAGAGCAAGCCGGGGAAGAACGTCTCCATCGTGGCGGTGGGCCGCAAGGGGCGGGACTTCCTGCGCCGCCGCTTCCCCAGCGGCAGCCCCGACACGGTCGAGCCCGGCGTGCACCTGGTGGGCGAGCAGATCGGGATCCTCGGCCACCTGGAGTTCTCCCAGGCCAGCGAGATGGCCGAGCGCCTGATCGCGCGCTACACCGAGGGCGGCTTCGACTCGGTCTACTTCCTGTTCAACGAGTTCAAGAGCGTGATCGCGCAGCGCCTGGTGGTGGAGAAGGTGCTGCCCATCCGGGAGATCGGGGTGGCCGAGGCGGAGGAGCAGCTGGAGATCCCCGAGGACGAACGCCAGCGCCGGGCCCAGGCGGCGACCTCGGCCGGGGTCAGCGTGCACGCCGCCGACACCCGCGAGATCGACGCCCAGGCGGCCCGCTTCGGCGCCGCCACCCAGGACTACATCTACGAGCAGCCGGCCGCGGAGCTGTTCCACGCGCTGCTGCCCAAGTACGTGGCGGTGCAGATCTACCGCGCCCTGCTGGAGTCGGTGGCGGCGGAACACGCCGCCCGCATGACCGCCATGGATTCGGCCACCAACAACGCCAGCGAGATGATCGACTCCCTGACCCTGGCCATGAACCGCGCCCGCCAGGCCAAGATCACCAAAGAGATCATCGAGATCGTATCGGGAGCAGCAGCCTTGTAGGAGGTTTCAAGGTTTCAATGTTTCAAGGTTCCAAAGTGGAAGAGGCAGGCGCCGGACACCTTGAACCCTTGAAACTCTGAAACCTGGAAGACGAGAACTCTTATGGCTAACAACATCGGACACGTGATCCAGGTCGCCGGCCCGGCCGTCGACGTGCAGTTCAGCGAGGCGAACCTGCCTCCCATCTACCAGGCCCTGCGCGTGGTCAGCGAGGGCTTCACCACGCCCACGCCCATCAACGTCATCCTGGAGGTGCAGCAGCACCTGGGCGAAGGCCGGGTGCGCTGCGTGGCCATGCAGCCCACCGACGGCATGGTGCGGGGCATGCAGGCCATCGACCTGGGCGGGCCCATCTCCGTGCCCGTGGGCCGCGGCACCCTGGGCCGGGTGATGAACGTGATCGGGGAGCCGGTGGACGAGCTGGGTCCCATCGCGTCCAAGGACCGCCTGCCCATCCACCGCCTGGCCCCCGCCTTCGACGAGCAGGCCACCACCGCCGAGATGTTCGAGACCGGGGTGAAGGTCGTCGACCTCATCCAGCCCTTCCTCAAGGGCGGCAAGATCGGGCTGTTCGGCGGCGCCGGCGTGGGCAAGACCGTGGTCATCATGGAGCTCATCAACAACGTCGCCAAGCAGCACGGCGGCTTCTCCGTCTTCGCGGGGGTGGGCGAGCGCACCCGCGAGGGTAACGACCTGTGGCTGGAGATGAGCGAGAGCGGGGTGATCAAGCCCGGCGATCCGGCCAACTCCAAGGCCGCGCTGATCTACGGACAGATGACCGAGCCGCCGGGGGCGCGCCTGCGGGTGGCCCTCACCGGGCTGACCGTGGCCGAGCACTTCCGCGACGCCGAGGGCGCCGACACCCTGCTCTTCATCGACAACATCTTCCGCTTCACCCAGGCGGGCTCAGAGGTCTCGGCGCTGCTGGGGCGCATGCCCTCGGCGGTGGGCTACCAGCCCAACCTGGCCACCGAGATGGGCGAATTGCAGGAGCGCATCACCTCCACCAAGAAAGGCTCGGTGACCTCGGTGCAGGCCATCTACGTGCCCGCCGACGACCTCACCGATCCCGCCCCCGCCACCACCTTCGCCCACCTGGACGCCACCACCGTGCTCTCGCGGCCGCTCACCGAGATCGGCATCTACCCGGCGGTGGACCCGCTGGCCTCGACCTCGCGCATCCTCGATCCCCGCATCGTCGGCCAGGACCACTACGACGTCGCCCAGGCGGTGAAGAAGACCCTGCAGCGCTACAAGGACCTGCAGGACATCATCGCCATCCTGGGCATCGACGAGCTCAGCGAGGATGACAAGCTCATGGTTTCCCGCGCCCGCAAGATCCAGAAGTTCCTCTCCCAGCCCTTCCACGTGGCCGAGCAGTTCACCGGCATGAAGGGGCGGTACGTGAAGGTCGCCGACACCGTGCGCAGCTTCAAGGAGATCATCGCGGGCAAGCACGACGACATCCCCGAGCAGGCCTTCTACATGAAGGGCGCCATCGAGGAGGTCCTGGAGCACGCGGAGAGGATCAAGGCCACCAGCGCCGCCTGATGGAACCCACCTTCCATCTCGAGATCGTCACCCCCGACCGCCGGGTGGTGAGCGACGTGGCCGCGGAGATGCAGCTCCCCGGCAAGAACGGCTATCTGGGCATCCTGCCCGGGCACGCGCCGCTGATCACGGAGCTGGCGGTGGGCATTATCAGCTATCGCAGCCAGGGCGAGACGAGAATCCTCTCGGTTGCATGGGGATTCGCAGAAGTCTTGCCGGACAAGGTTACGATTCTGGCCGAGACGGCCGAACATCCGGACGAGATTGATGTCGCCCGCGCCGAGAAAGCGAAAGAGCGCGCCGAACAGCGCCTCAAGAGCAACAGTCCCGACGTGGACTTCGACCGCGCCGAGAACGCCCTGCAGCGTGCCGAGACGCGATTGAAAGTTGCCACAGAGAAGTAAGGCCTGTTCGTCGTTTACTATTCGTCCCATCCGACAGAGAAACCAGAGTCTTAGTGATAGCGCTCCTGTCGGGGCAAAATCCTCCCAATTCACTAATTCCTAAGGTGTGGAAAACCTGATGTTGACTTTCTATCTCGGGGGGGAGGGTATTGTGCGACGGATGAGACCTAAGTGTGCAGCCTTGCGGCTTAGTAAGGAGTCCACATGAATAGTAAATTGGCCGCTCTTTGTCTTCTGCTGGCAGGAATCGTTCTCAACTCAAGCGCCGCCTTTGGATATCCTTGTCCTCCAGGCGGGGTTGTGTCAGCCTACGAGGTGTGTCGGTGCGCCGGATCGCAAATGTATATCTATAGGGTAAGTTGCATTGGTCTGGTAGCGGCTGCGATCCGCTG
>DATIWW010000478.1:0-4451 GCA_035519175.1 Terriglobales bacterium | reverse complement strand
AGGAAATCAATAAATCTATCGTTTGTCCTTATGATCGATTACCGTTCGTATCTCTGCGCCGAAACGCTCCCGCATGCGGCGCACCACCGGATCCTGGGCGGCGCGGCTGCGCCCGTTGGCAGTTGTGGCCGGGGCCGGTGGCTGCTCGCTGTCGCCGTTGCGCCCGTTGGGGACGGCCCCGCCCGCCACCTTGAGTTTCAGCGGCCGGCCCGCCGCCTGGGCTGCGGCGGCGCTGGCGATGCGCCGCGGCTCCGCGCCCATCGACATCTCTACCATGCCCGCCGACTCCTTGACCTGGACCACGACCTCGGCGCCCTCCAGGCTCCACTCGCCGCGCTCCAGCAGCGTGACCAGCATGCGGTGGCCGGCCTCCTCCAGCGCGCCCAGCACCGCCTCGCGCAACTCCAGGACGCCGGGGTGGCTCGCGAGCGCGGGAGATTCGGCCGCCGCCAGGGCGGTCGCCCCCACGCTCATCTCGGGCTTGGGCAGGCTGCTCTTGCGCGCCTTGTCGGCTTCGAAGGGCGACGGGCCGCGAGGGCCAGGGCGTGCGGGCGCAGACGCGGGCGGCTGTGCCGCGCGGGAGGCGGCAGGCACAGGCGGGGGCGCCTGTGCCACACGGTCAACTGCGGCGCCGCTCAGGATCTCCTCCACCGGCAGCAGGCGCTGCGCGTGCACCAGCTTGAGCAGGCCCAACTCCAGGTGGAAGCGCTGCTCCTGCTTGTAACCCAGCTCGTTGTGGGTGCGCAGCAGGATCTGCAGGAAGCGCGTCAGGTCTTCCTCGGAGAACTTCTCCGCCACGCGGGCCACGCGGGCGCGCTCGTCGGAGGAGATCTGCAGCACCGGCGATTCCTTGCCCGCCACCTTGGCCACCACCGCGTTGCGCAGGAAGCGCACCATCTGGCGAGCGAAGTAGGCGGGGTTCTGGCCCTCGCTGAGCAAGCGGTCCACCTGCCGCAGCACCTCTTCGCTGGAACTGCGTTCGACCGCGCCCATCATCTCCTCCAGGGTCTCGGAGGGGACGGCGCCCACCAGCCCGCGGATGGCGGCGGCGGTCAGCTTCTCGCCGAAGCCGGCGATGGCCTGATCGAGGATGGAGAGGGCGTCCCGCATGGAGCCGTCGCCCGCCTCGGCCAGCATGGCCAGGGCGTCGTCGTCGGCCTGGATCTTTTCCTTGTGGGCGATGGCTTTCAGTTGCCCCACGATCTCCTCGAAGCGCACGGCATGGAAGGAGAAGTGCTGGCAGCGCGAGCGGATGGTTTGCGGGATGTCCTCGGGCTGGGTGGTGGCCAGCATGAAGACCACGTGCGCCGGAGGCTCCTCCAGGGTCTTGAGCAGGGCATTGAAAGCGGCGTCGGTGATCTGGTGGGCCTCGTCCAGGATCCAGATCTTGAAGCGGTCGCGGGCGGGGCGGTAGCGGGCGGCCTCGCGCAGTTCGCGGATCTCGTCGATGCCGCGGTTGGTAGCGGCGTCGATCTCGAGCACGTCCACCGAGCGGCCTTCGCGGATCTCCACGCAGGAATCGCACTGGCCGCAAGGCTCGGGGCGGGGGCGGTCACCCGTCCGGCAGTTCAGCGCCATGGCCAGGATACGCGCCACCGTGGTCTTGCCGATGCCGCGGTGCCCGCTGAAAATGTAGCCGTGGGCGATGCGCTGCTGCTCCAGGGCGTGGGTGAGGGTGCGGGTGACGTGCTCCTGCCCGATCACCTCGGCGAAGCGCTGCGGCCGGTACTTGCGCGCCAGGACCTGGTAGCTCATCGAGGTCTCGATTATACGTTAGCCACCTCAGGAGCCGGCTGCCGCGATCGTCCTATGCGCGATCCTCGGGATCGGGCTCGGTGGGCGGCGCTGGACTGGCCAGCACGGCGCGCGCCGTCTCGGCCTCGGACTCCCGCACCTGCAGGCGGATGCCGCCCAAGTCGCCGTGCGCCCAGTGGATGCCGGTGGCGTACTCGTCCAGCAGCACGCACTCGATGCCGGAGACCTCGAGCAGCCCGCGGGCCACCTGAGCTTCCAGCAGCTCGAGGAAGGTGGCGATGGTGGTCAGGCCGTCGTCCATGCGGTATAACGGTATGCCGGGGCGGCGCGCCCCGTCAAAGCAGGCGTCGCACGCCGGAGGAACCATGAAGTCTTCTGAGATCCGCAAACTCATCCGCCGTTACGAGAAGGGGGGCAAGCTGGTGGCCGAAGCCCTGCGCGATGTTCCCCTGGAGGTCCTGGACCGGAAGCCGGCGCCGGGGAAGTGGAGCATTCGCCAGTTAGCGGCGCACCTGGCCGACGCCGAGGTGGTGGGCGTGGCCCGGCTACGCACTACCGCCGCGCAACCCGGCAGCGCCCTCAAGGCCTACGACCAGGATGCCTGGGCCGATCGCCTGGGCTATGAGCAGCAGGCCCCGGAGCAGATGGCGAAGCTCTTCCGCCTGCTGCGCAAGACCACCGGCGTGATGCTGCGGTCACTGCCGGAAGCCGCCTGGGAGAACAGGGCGGTGCACGAGGAGCGCGGGGAGATGTCCTTGGCCGACTTCGTCAAGCTCTATGCCGAGCATGCCGAGCACCACGCCGGGCAGATCCGGGCCTTGCGCGAGCAGTTCGGCGCCGCCCCGGCGGCTTGAAGAGTGCGGGGAGATCGGGGGCGGGAAGGCCCCCGGCTTGAAAAGCCGTCGCAAGCGGCGTAGGCTGAGGCGGCAATCGTGGAGGACATCGTATGGCTCTGAAGCTGTCGACCCGCACCGCGGGCAACATCACCATCGTCTACTGCAATGGGCGGATCGTCTTCGGAGACGAGACCGCCATGCTGCGCGACAAGGTCAAGGGCTTGCTCTCGGAGACCCGGCAGATCGTCCTCAACCTGGGCGGGGTGAGCTACATCGACAGCGGCGGCCTGGGCACGCTGGTGGGCCTGTACACCTCCGCGCGCGGGGCCGGCGGCGACATCAAACTGGCCAACCTCACCAAGCGCGTGGACGACCAGTTACAGATCACCAAGCTGGTCACCATCTTCGAGGTGTACGACGGCGAAGACAACGCCGTCGCCGCCTTCCAGAAGAGTGCCTCGGCCTGAGCGCATCGGGTGATTGGGGGACTTGCTGACTGGGTGATTTCAAATCACCCAATCACCCGATCAGCAAATCACCCAGTGGTTCACTCGCAGCCGTGCTCGGCGAGGTGGCGTTCGATCTCGGCGGCGTTCTTGGCGATGCGGCGCTGCAGGTAGGTTTCGAAGTCGCTGCGCGGGCGGTGGGCCAGGCGCTGCTCCTGATGCGCTTTCTGGCGCGCCAGCTCGCGCTTCTCCTTGAGTTCCCGGCGGAGCTCCCCCGCCTCTTCACGCAGCTTCTCGATGACGTCGCAGGGCATGGCAGGCGGCCGCAGTATACCGCAGGGCCGCGCCGCCCGCATTTGCGCTTCGCTTCTAATCGTCTCCCGGGCGGACGCCGGCGGCGCTGCCGGCAGCAAACTGTTGGGGAGAGCGTCCAAAGAAGCGGACTAGAGAAACAGGTTCCCGGCCATGATCAGGGCATAGAGCAGGAAGGGCAGGGCAAAGTCGGCTTCGGAGAAGAGGTAGCCGGTGAGCGAGAATTTCCCGATCACCCGGGCGCTCTTGAGCGAGCGCATCCTCCCCTGGAATTCCGGGACTTCGAGGGGAACGAGCGTCGCCAGCCCCACCGCGCCCACCACCGTGGCCAGCAGGAAGGCGTCGTGCACGCTCACCAGGCGCGCCGCCAGAGTGCCGGCGGCAGCGAAGATCCCGCTGCAGAAGGTGAAGATGGAGAAGTAGAAGGTGCGCTCCTGGGAGCCGGTGAGGCTGGCCACCACGGCGCTCTGGATGGGTTGCGCCGCTCCTCCCACCCCGCCTCCCATCAGCGAACCGGTGCAGGCTGCGGGAGATGCGGAAGCTGAGCAGGAGCAGGAGCTGGCGGCGCCAGAGCGTCGTGGCGGGAGGATTCATCCCTTGACTGGATGATTGGTGGAGGCGGCGGGAGTTGAACCCGCGTCCGAAAATGTCACTGGTCGGGAGACTACATGCTTAGTCGGCTTCCCGCTCCCGGCCTTCGCCGGGAACCTTCGCCGCGCGCGCTCAGAAGCGACAAGAAACGCGCGCCGCTAGCCTGGCGATCTCGCCTCCGGGACCCAGACGTAGTCCCGGAAGCCAGCCCGCTGTGCGACGCCCTTCCGCAGCCCACGGGCGAAGCCGCGGAGGACGGCTACTTAATCAATTAAGCAGCGTATGCCAGTGTTTGGTTGGCAATTGTTGTTGTGCACGCGATCACGGGTGTGTGCACCCCGGCATGCCTCCTGGCCGCAAGCATCTCCGTCGAAACCGTGACGCCCCCACTGGTGGGATGGGCCTGCAAAGAACTACCTCTAATCTAGGGCGCGGGGGAGGGGAAGTCAAACCGGGGGCGGTCAGGAGTGAGAGCATGTGGAATAGAGTTTGACGCTATATGCACCCACCC
>DATIWW010000477.1:0-2624 GCA_035519175.1 Terriglobales bacterium | reverse complement strand
GTTGCACTCATCGCGGCGCTGGTGTTCATGGCGTCGGGATTTTCGTGTTCGAAGAAAGCCGCCGTCGTCTCGCGCGATGCGGCGGTGGCAGTCAGAGCATTCCAGACGGTGGAGATCCAACTGCACAAGGACGGGAGAATTTCCGATACGGAGCACCGCTTGATCCAGCAGTACCTGAAGGCGGTGGGGCGCTCGGGAATGGCGATTGACGCGGCCATCGGGCAGGAGCGGGCGGTGGCGGCGGTGGATGCGGCAATTACATCGGTGAACGACATGATCCAGCAGGGCATCGTTCCGCTGCACGACGAGCAGGTCAGCGCGCAGTTGAAGCTGGCGGCGCAGGCGATTGTGCTGGCGTTCAACCAGATCAAGGTGGCGTTATGAAGAGCCTGCAAACAGCGGTTGAAATCCTGCAACTGGTGAACACGCTGGAGCCGGCGGCGATCGGACTGGTGAAGAGCCTGCTGGAGAACCTGCAGGGGAAGACCACGGCAGAGATCCTGGCGGAAGCGGATGGGATCTGGCAGAGCGTGGTGGACGCGGCGGAGAAGGAGTTGGGGTGAGTGGGGAACAGGTAGCTGGTAGTCGGTAGCAGGTAGCTGGTGCAGGTTGCTGGGAACGAGTGCGGTTCCAAGTCTGAGTGTCAACACCAGACGAACAGAGTTCGAGAGAGTCCTCGAGGTTTCTTCGCCAGCTACCAACTACGAGCTACCAGCTACCGCAAGTTACCCCAGCGGTTCGCTCCAGTTCTCCAGGTACTGGGCGACGGCGCGCAGGAACTGGTCGGCGACGGCGCCGTCAATGATGCGGTGGTCGTATCCCAGCGAGATGTGGCAGATGGAGCGGATGGCGATGGAGTCGCTTCCGTCCTCGGCGGTCACCACCACCGGCTGCTTCTTGATGGAGCCCACGCCCATGATCGCCACCTGCGGCTGCGGGATGATGGGCAAGCCGAACATCTGCCCGTAGCTGCCGGGGTTGGTGATGGTGAAGGTGCCGCCGGCCACGTCGTCGGGCGCCAGCTTCTTGGCGCGCGCCCGCTCCGCCAGGTCCAGGATCGCCCGCTGCAGCCCCAGGAAGTTCTTCTCCTCGGAGTTCTTGATGACGGGCACGATCAGCCCCCAGTCCAGCGACACCGCCACCCCCAGGTTGATCTCGCGGTGGTAGCGGATGTTGTCGCCCTCGACCGAGGAATTGACGATGGGCACCTGGCGCAGCGCCTGCACCGCCGCCCGGCAGAAGAAAGTCGTGAAGGTGAGGCGCGAGCCGGTGCGCTGCTCGAAGCCGGCCTTCTCGCGCTCGCGCAACTGCACGATGCGCGTCATGTCCACTTCGAAGACGGAGTGCACGTGCGCGCTGGTGCGCTTGGACTCCACCATGCGCTCGGCGATCTTCTTGCGCATGGCGCTCATGGGCACCAGCTCGCCGGGGATGACGGCGGCCGCGGGCGTGATGACTGCGGGCATGGCCGGAGCCGCCGCCGCGCGCGTGGGCGCGGGAGGAAGCCCCGCCGCCGGCGCGCCCGCCCCGTGCTTCTCCAGGAACGCCATGATGTCCTGCTTGGAGATGCGGCCGCCCAGGCCCGTGCCCGGCACCTGTGCCAGGCTGATGTTGTGCTCCTTGGCGATGCGCCGCACCAGCGGGGAAGAGCGCACCCGCCCGCCCTCTTCTCCGGGGAACTCGATGACCTCGCGCGCTGCCGCCGCGGGAGCTGCGGCCGGCTTGGCAGCCGGCGCAGGAGCCGGAGCCGGGGCGGCGGGCTTGGGCGCCGCCGCAGGCGCGGGCGCTGCCTTGGGCGCCTCCGCTTTGGCCGGGGCCGGAGGAGGAGCCGCCACCACTGCCGCGCCTTCCGCGTCGATCACACCCACCACCGTGTTCACCTGCACCGTGGTGCCCTCGGCCACCTTGATCTCCTGGAGCACGCCCGAAGCGGGCGCGGGGATCTCGGCGTCCACCTTGTCGGTGGAGATCTCGAACAGGGGCTCGTCGCGCTGCACCTTGTCGCCGGGCTTCTTCAGCCACTTGGTCAGCGTGCCCTCGAAGATCGACTCCCCCATCTGCGGCATGATCACATCAGTCGGCATAGGTTGTTCCCCTCAGGAATGGACTGCCACCCCACTGCAATCCTTGATTATATCCCGCCGCGACCTTTCGTCCCGGGGCTACTGGCCGCCCTCCCACTTGGCCTTCACTGCCGGCGGCAGGCTGTTCATGTTGTCGAGGAAGGTGACGATCTTCCAGGTCTGCTCGTCGGTGAGCGTGCCTTTCCAGCCGGGCATGCCGGTGTAGCGCACCCCGTTCTGGATGATCCAAAAGTTTTCGTTGTCGGGCATGTCCGCGGGGTCCTCCAGGAACTGCGGCGCCGGCGGATAGAAGGAGTGCCCCAGCAGGTTGTCCTTCTTGGCGGGCGAGCCGTGGCACACCGCGCAATTCATGGTGTAGAGGACCATCCCCTGGTTGATGTTGTCTTCGGTCGGGGAGAGGGGATTGGTGGCCTTGGGCGCATGCCGCTCCACCGCCGCGTCCATGGCGTGCATGGCGATGCCCGTCTCCCAACTCGGCGGCTTGCTGTTGGCATTCACCGGCATGAAGCCCAGCAGCGCGAAGCACAGCCCTCCCACCAC
>DATIWW010000476.1:0-2002 GCA_035519175.1 Terriglobales bacterium | reverse complement strand
TCAACCGCTGCTACGACGAACTGAACCTGTCGCAGCCCGACCTGATCCGTGGCATCCACCGCGACTACCTGCAGGCCGGCGCCGAGGTGGTTGAGACCAACACCTTCGGCGCCAACAGCTTCCGCCTGGCGCGGCATGGTCTGACCGACCGCGTCCGCGACCTCAACCTGGCCGGCGCCCGCCTGGCCCGCGAGGCGCTAGAAAGCGAGACCGCCAAGAAGGCCACCCAGGCCTGGGTCGCCGGCTCCGTGGGCCCGCTCGGGGTCCGCATCGAGCCGCTGGGCAGGACCTCGCTGGAGGAGGCCCGCGAGGCCTTCGCCGCGCAGATCGCCGCCCTGGCCGAGGGCGGCGTGGACCTGCTGATCCTGGAAACCTTCGGCTACCTGGAAGAGCTGCACCAGGCCTTCCTGGCCGCCCGCGAAGCCGCGCCCAAGCTCCCCATCATCGCTCAGGTCACCATCGACGAGGAGGGCAACTGCCTCGACGGCGCCAGCCCCGAGACCTTCGGCGCGCACATCGAAGAGTGGGCTCCGGAAGTGATCGGCTGTAACTGCTCGGTCGGTCCCGCCCCCATGCTCGACGCCCTGGAGCGGGTGCGCCGCGTGAGCACCCGCCCGCTCTCCGCCCAGCCCAACGCCGGCATCCCCCGCAGTGTCGAGGGCCGCAACATCTACCTCTGCTCGCCGGAATACATGGCCAGCTACACGCGGAAGTTCGTGGCCGCGGGGGTGCAGCTGATCGGCGGCTGTTGTGGCACCACGCCGGAGCACATCCGCGCCATGAAGGCGGCGCTGCGCGCCGGCGACGCACGCGCAGGCTCCTTCCAGGTGGTCACCAAGCCCAAGCAGGAGTCGGCGGTGGAGGTGCCGCCCCTGGCCCAGCGCTCCCGCCTGGGCGCGCGCCTGGCCGCCGGCGAATTCGTCACCATGGTCGAGATCGTCCCCCCCAAGGGCACCAGCGCGGGCAGGGAGATCGAGGGTGCGCGCTTCCTGAAGTCCGTGGGCATCGACTTCATCAACATACCCGAGAGCCCGCGGGCCGCCGCCCGCATGAGCGCCCAGGCCCTGGCCATCCTCATCCAGCAGCAGGTGGGAGTGGAGGCGCTGCTGCACTACGTTTGCCGCGACCGCAACGTGCTCAGCCTGCAGAGCGACCTGCTGGGCGCCGCCGCCATCGGGGTGCGCAACATCTTGTGCGTCACCGGCGACCCGCCCAAGCTGGGCAACTATCCCGACGCCACCGCCGTGTTCGACATCGATTCCATCGGCCTGGTCAACGTGGCCCACAACCTGAACCGCGGCTTGGACATCGGAGGCAACGCGGTGGGCACAGGCACCGGTTTCACCATCGGCGTGGGCGCCAATCCCGGTGCCCCCAACCTCGACGAAGAGGTCCGCCGCTTCGAATACAAGGTGGGGGCGGGAGCGGAATTCGCCATCACCCAGCCCGTCTTCGACCTCACCCTGCTGGAGAACTTCGAGCGCCGGGTCAGCCACCACCGCATCCCCATCCTGGCCGGCATTTGGCCCCTGGTCAGCCTGCGCAACGCCGAGTTCATGAAGAACGAATTGCGCGTCTCCATCCCCGACGGCATCCTGGCGCGCATGAGCGCCGCTCCCAACTCCGAGGCTGCCCGCGCCGAGGGCGTGGCCATCGCCCGTGAGATGCTGCTTGCCGTCCGCGACCTGGTGCAGGGCGTTCAGGTCAGCGCGCCCCTGGGCCGCTACGCTTCGGCCGTGGACGTGCTCGAGGCCCTGGGTTCCGCACGCACCTCCGCTTGATGTCCGCAAGGCAGGGTGCGCCTGGAAAATTCCCGGCATCCCCCTTCTCCAAACCGCAGTACAATGTCCCCAGGAGCAGGTTCCTTGCCCAAGTTCGAGGATTGCCTCCAGCGCCTGGAAAAGATCGTGGATGAGCTCGAGAAGGGGGACATCCCCCTGGAGAAGGCTCTGGCGCTCTTCGAAGAGGGCATCAAGCTCTCGCACTCCTGCCGCAAGGAGCT
>DATIWW010000475.1:0-2658 GCA_035519175.1 Terriglobales bacterium | reverse complement strand
GCAGGTAGCGCTGCAGCAATTCGCTCAGCCGCTCGCGCAACTCCTCCGGGGTCAGGTCGCGCTCTACCGTGCCGCCCGCCGCCAGGCTGATGGCTCCGCTCTCCTCGCTGACGATCACCGCCACCGCGTCCGTCTCCTCGGTGATGCCGATGCCGGCGCGGTGCCGCGTCCCCATCTGCGTGGAGAGCAGGGGATTCATGGAGAGCGGCAGGAAGCAGGCGGCGGCGGCGATGCGGTCCTTCTGGATGATGACCGCGCCGTCGTGCAGCGGCGCGCTGGGGCGGAAGATGGAGGCCAGCAGGTCGTAGCTCAAGCGCGCGTCCAGCGGCACCCCGCTCTCGATGTGCGTCCGCAGCCCGATCTCGCGCTCGATCACGATCAGCGCTCCCGTCTGGTTCTGCGCGAACAGGTTGGCGGCCATCACGATGTCGTCGTAGGCCTCGGCCAGCTCCGGCTGCGAACGCGCCAGCAGCAGCTTGCGCCCCGCCTTGGCCAGCATCTGCCGGATCTCCCCCGCGAACACCACGATGAGCGCGAAGATGGCGTAGGGCAGCAGCGTGTTCACCAGCCAGGTCACCGTCTTGAGCTGGGCCAGGCGGGCGAGATACACCGCCAGGGCCAGCGCCACCACGCCCACCACCATCTGCGTGGCCCGCGTGCCCTTGATTAGCGCCAGGAACTGGTAGAGGACGATGGCCACCACCAGGATGTCGATCACGCTCCACACCGACACCTGGGGCAGCCGCTCCCACAACTGCGTCATGCTGCTGGGGTCCTTTCGCCCCGGAAGGGGTTAGAAACCTACCATATTGTACTGCCCGATCCGTGCCCCAGAAGCGCGAGAGAACTTCCTCGCCCCGGATCGACGCGGATGAACACTGATGGTGGGCCGCTAGCTAGGCGAAGGGCTTCTTTTCTTCACCGTCGCCGCGATGGTCCCCTTTGCCACCCGCGCCGTGATCTCGTCGCCCGGCTTGACCTTCGAGGCGTCCTTGATGAGCGCGCCCGAGGCGTCGAAGACCAGCGCATACCCGCGGTCCAGGATCTTCACCGGCGAAAGTTCTTCCAACCGCGCGTCCAGCTTCTCCGCCGCCGCCCGCCGCGCCATGAGCGCCGCGCGCGCGGCCGCGCCCAGCGCTGCGGTGCGTGCCTCGATCTCACGCCGCATGCCCGCCAGCACCCGCCGCAGGTCGAAGGTCCTGAGCCGCGCCGACGCCACCTCCAGCTTGCGCCGTTGCTCCACCAAGTCGGCGGTGAAGCCCTGCTGCAAGCCGAAGACCGCTTCGTCCACCCGCTGCTGCCGCCGCCGGATCACTTCCAGCATGCGCGCGAAGGCGCCGTGCTGTGCCAGCTCGGTCAACTCCTGTCGCGCCATGAGCAGGCGATAGCGCGCGGCGCGTCCCAGCCGCTGCCCCAGGCCTGCCACCTGCTCCTCCAATTCGCGCTTCGATTGGATGACGATCTCCGCCGCCGCCGAGGGCGTGGGCGCGCGCAGGTCGGCGACAAAGTCGGCGATGGTGAAGTCGGTCTCGTGTCCCACCGCCGAGATCACCGGGATCGTGCTGGCGGCGATGGCCCGCGCCAGCCCTTCGTCGTTGAACGCGGCCAGGTCCTCCAGCGAGCCGCCGCCGCGCGCTACCACGATCACGTCCACGTTCTGGGCGCGGTTGAACCACTCCACCCCGGCCGCCACCTCCGCCGCCGCCGTCTCGCCCTGCACCTGCGCCGGGTAGATCAGGACGTTCACGCTCTCGTGCCGCCGCTTGAGGATGTTGAGGATGTCCTGGATGGCCGCCCCCCGCGGCGAGGTGACCACCCCGATGCGCCGCGGCAGCACCGGCAGCGGCTTCTTGCGCGCCGCCTCGAACAGCCCTTCCGCCTGCAGCCGCGCCTTCAATTGCTCGAAGGCGATCTGCAGGGCGCCCGCACCCTTGGGCTCCAGGTACTCGACCGAGAGCTGCAGGTCGCCGCGCGCCTCGTACAGGGTGACGCGGCCGCGCGCCAGCACCTGCATGCCGTGCTCCGGGCGGAACTTCAGCAGCCGCGCCTGCGAGCGGAACATCACGGCCTTGAGCTGCGCCTCGCCGTCCTTGAGCGTGAAGTAGAGGTGGCCGGACTCGGCGGGACGGTAGTTCGAGACCTCGCCTTCCACCCACACATCGCCGTAGTCGCGCTCCAGCGAGGTGCGCAGCGCGCCCATCAGCGCACCCACCTTCCACACCTGCCGCTGCGGCACCTGGAAGGTCAGGTCGAGCTGGCCGGGTTCCGCCATTGGGCGCATTGTAGGAGAACCGGTAGCTGGTAGCTAGTAGCTGGTAGCTGGCGCGGCGCTCTCTTCTTGATCCCGAGCAGAGCGAGGGACCCCTATGGCTCTCAACAACGTTGCCATGCAGTAGAATCGTGCCGCCGTGAACGAGGTTGCCGTCCCGATGCGCGGGCGCAGGGGCTGGTTGGTATTGGCTTGGGTCTCGGCCTTTCTCACCGCCGCAGCTTCGGTTGCGCCACTCTTCATCGACTGGGTCCCGTTCAAATGGGCTGTGGTTCTTCTGTTGGTTCTGTTTCCGCTGGATATCCTGGTGGCCCGCAAGGCGGGGGGCTTGCGGAGGGACCAAACCGAGCGCCGGGGTGCCTCGCTCGCATTGATCTACATTCTGCTCA
>DATIWW010000474.1:0-3241 GCA_035519175.1 Terriglobales bacterium | reverse complement strand
GCACAAACCGTGTGCCCCCTTTTTTTTTGGATAAGAAATTGGGAATTGAGTGATTGGGAAAGCGACTAATTCGATTTGGTAGATTTGAGAAAGTTTGACGCTACATGGACAGTTGGACCACCTCTTATTGCTGGTCGTGGGAGAAGGCGAGTGTCAGGAGCGTTTTTTGCTCGACTTCGTGGGCTCCGGCGGAACCGGTCGAGGGACTGGGGCTCGCCGATCGCTTGATGGAAAGAACCGAACGCTCTCCAGCGAGGTGGCGGAGGCGCGGCAGAGTATAGAAAAGAGGGCCCATGTTTGCCGGTTCTTCCTGTACCCAGACGATCTCGCGCGCCTCGGGATGGCGATCAATTGCGGCGTGTAACTCGGCTTCTGGGAAGGGATAGAGCTGGTCGAGAAAGATGATGGCAGTGTTCTGATCTTTGCGGCGCTGGCGTTCGACGCGGAGTTCGTGTCCGATCTTGCCAGTGCAAACGAGAATGCGATCGACGTCGACAGCTTCGGTATCGGGAACCACGGGCAGGAAACGGCTGTGGGTGAAGTCCTCGATTGGGGAACAGGCATCTGGATGGCGGAGCATGCTCTTTGGCGTGAAGACAACCAGCGGCTTGCGCCAGTGGCGGAGTGCCTGGCGACGCAGTAAGTGAAAATACTGGCCCGCGTTCGAAGGCTGGCAGATCTGGAAGTTGTCGCGCGCGGCAAGCTGAAGGAAGCGTTCTATGCGCGCGCTGGAGTGCTCGGGGCCTTGTCCTTCGTAACCGTGCGGCAAGAGCAACACCAGGCCAGAGAGCAGTCCCCATTTGTCTTCGCCAGCCGACACGAATTGGTCGATCACAGCTTGTGCGACGTTGGCGAAGTCGCCGAACTGGGCTTCCCAGAGAACCAGCGCTTCCGGATAGTCGCGGCTGTAGCCGTACTCGAAGCCCATCACTCCGGCTTCGGAGAGGGTGGAGTTGTAGATTTCGCAGCGGGCCTGACCCTCGGCGATGTTCTGCAGGGAGACGAACTCGTTTTCGTTTTCGATGTCGAGCAAGACGGAATGTCGCTGATTGAAGGTGCCGCGGCGGGAGTCCTGGCCGCTCATGCGCACCGGCGTGCCCGCCGTGACCAGGGAAGCGAAGGCCAGGGCCTCGGCCATGCCGTAGTCCAGCGGCTGCTTGCCTGCGCCCATGGCGCGGCGCTGCTCCAAGAGGCGCTTCACCTTGGGATGGATGGCGAAGTCCCGGGGATAGCGCGTGAGGCCCTCAGCGAGCTTGTCCAACTCGGCGGCGGGCAGGCCGGTGTCCACTTCGCAGGCGGGGTCGTACCTGCCGCCGGCGTAGTCGTCCCAATAGGCGGGCAGGCGGCGCAGGGTGGGGCGCTGCTCGATCGTCTTGGCCTGCTGCTGCGCGGCCTCCAGTTCCTCGCGCACCCGGGCGGCGAGCGGGGCGGCGTCGGTCCCGATCTTCTGCGCGTAGAGCTGCCAGAGCGGCGGGTGCTCCTGGATCTTGCGGTAGAGCACGGGCTGGGTGATGGAGGGGTCGTCGATCTCGCTGTGGCCGTGGCGGCGGTAGCCGATCAGGTCCACCACCACGTCGCTGGAGAAGGTGTAGCGGTACTCCAGCGCCAGGCGGGCCACGCGCACCACCGCCTCCGGCTCCTCGGCGTTGACGTGGAAGATGGGGATGGGCAGGCGCTTGGCCAGGTCGCTGGCGAAGCGCGAGGAGTGCAGTTCGGCGGGATTGGTGGTGAAGCCGATGAGGTTGTTGACGATGACGTGCACGGCGCCGCCCACGGCGAAGCCCTCGAGCCCGGCCAGGTTCAGGGTCTCGGCCCAGATGCCTTGGCCGGCGAAGGCGCCGTCGCCGTGCAGCAGGATGGGCAGGAAGCGCGCGCCGCCCGGGTCGCCGGCCCGGGTCTGCTTGGCGCGGGTGCGCCCCAGCACCACCGGGTCCACCGCCTCCAGATGGCTGGGATTGGAGACCAGGTGGATGTTGATCTTGCGGCCGGAGGCGGTGAGGTGGGTGCCGGTCGAGCCGACGTGGTACTTCACGTCGCCGCCGCCCAGCACGCTGCGCGGGTCCACGTCCTCGAAGCCGGCGAAGATCTCGGCCACGCGGTTGCCCACGGTGTGGGCCATGACGTTCAGCCGGCCGCGGTGGCTCATGCCGATGACCGCCTGCTCGGCGCCGCGCGCGGACGCGCCTTCCAGCACCTCGTCGAGCAGCGGGATGAGCGCGGTCACGCCCTCCAGCGAGAAGCGCTTGGTGCCCAGGTAGCGGGCCTGCAGGACCTGCTCGAAGAGGTCGGCGCGGAGGAGGCGCTCGAGGATGCGCTGCTGGTCGACCCTGGGGGGCGCGCCTTCCAGGCGCTCCTGGATCCAGCGGCGGCGGGCCGGGTCGGGGATGTGCTGGAACTCGGCGCCGATGGCGCCGCAGTAGATGCGGCGGGCCTGCTCGGCGGCGGGGCCGGCGAGGCGCAATTCGGGATGCGGCTGGGGCGGCATCTGCCCCAGGGGATCGAGATCGGCTTCCAGGTAGCCCCAGCGGCGGAAGAGGTCGAAGACGGCTTCGTGCCGGGCGCTCTCGGGCTCGCTGGCTTTCGGTGTGACCACGCTCGGGATCCTTCCGTGGTTAGATAGCTGGGTGCGGCAGGGCGATGCAGGCGCGCGGCCGGCCGGCGTCGATTATAAGAAAACGCAGGATGCTCCGCCGGCGCTCGCGCCGGCCCCGCGGTGCGCACAAAAAAGCGCGGGCGAGGCGATGAGCCTCCGCCCGCGGAAACCGGGCAAGATCCCGGACTAGGCTGTGCCGTCCACGCCCATCAGGCGGGCCAGCAGCGCGGTGCGCTGGTGGATGCCGGTCTTCTGATAGACGTTCTTGAGGTGGTCCTTCACCGTGTGCTCGGTGATGTTGCAGCGGGTGGCGATCTCCTTGTTGGGATGTCCCTGGGCCAGGAGCAGGACGATCTCCTTCTCCCGCTCCGTCAGGGGCATGGTCTGCAATCTCTTGTGCAACTGATTCATGACTCTCTCCTTCTGATTCTGGCGGCCGGAGCCGCGTTCGATGCTTCTCGTGGTGCCCTAGGTTCCAAAAGTGCGGATGGCGGAGAAGTGGCGAACGATCAGGCCTGGGGAGGAGAGCGGCCGCGGACGGGGCGGACGGGGTCGATGTCATGCGAGGCGAGGTCGGTGACGCAGACGACCCCCAGGATGCGCAGCCTCCCGCAGGGGGTGTCAGGATGGGCCAGCGCGGCCACGGGC
>DATIWW010000473.1:0-2598 GCA_035519175.1 Terriglobales bacterium | reverse complement strand
AACCACAGAGGACGCAGAGGACACGGAGGAGTCGCGAGGTTCCAGCCCTTGGGGAATGGCCCCAGTCCCGCTGTGCGGGACATCAGAGCCCAGCCCGGCACGTAAGTGCCGGCTAAGCAACACAGAAGAGCACGAGCCCCTTCAGGGGCGACAGAATCTAGCCCCGGGCGTAAGCCCGGGGAAAGCGAGGGGCAGAGAATGTGCGCGCGACCGAGCGGGAAGGCGTCCGCCGACCGCGAAGGAGAGCGGCCCCTCAGCGTAGAAAGAGCTGGTAGAGCATCACGTAGATCACCACCCCGGTCACGTTCACGTACATCCACGTGGGATAAGCCCAGCGGGCCACGCGGCGGTGGCGCTCAAACCTCCCGCGCAGCGCCAGGACCAGCGCCGTGGCCACCAGCGGCACGATCGCCGCCGCCAGCACCGTGTGCGTCCCCAGGATGGTGAAGTACACCGGCCGCGACCACCCCACTCCGCGGAAGCGCACCGTCCCCACCTGCCAGTGGTAATAGAGATAGGAGACGAGGAAGAGGCTGGAGCAAACCACCGCTGCGATCATCGAGCGCTTGTGCGCCGCCACCCGTTTCTGCTTGATGAAGTGGCGCCCGCAGGCGATCAGCACCGCGCTGGTCCCGTTGAGGATGGCGTTCAGGGCAGGGAAGAAGGCGTAGGCGGCGGGGTCGGCCATGCAAGGAGGCCCTCAGGCCGCGGGCTTGGTGGTGCGCCGGTTGGCCATGGCGAAGGCCAGGGCGAAGACCGCCGCGCACGACACTCCCAGCACCAGCAGCGAGTGCGCCAGGGGAAACTCCGCCGGGACATCGGGGAACAAGGCCGCCCGCAGCCCCTCCACCCCGTAGGTCAGGGGATTGATGCGCATCAGCCAGCCGATCCACCCCGACGCCCCGCTCACCGGGAACAGCGCGCCCGAGAGCAGCCACAGCGGGATCAGGAAGAGGTTGACCACCGCGTGGAAGCCCTGCGTGGACTCCATGGGCCAGGCCAGCGCGAAGCCCAGCGCGGTCAGCGCAAAGGCCACCAGGAAGACCACCAGCACCACCTGCGCGATCTGCACCGCGCCCAGCCGCGCGCCCACCAGCGGCGCGAACACCAGGAAGATCAGCCCCTGGATGGCCGCCAGCGTGGTTCCGCCCATCACCTTGCCCAGCACCACCGCCGAGCGGTGGATGGGCGCCACCAGCACCGAGAGGAGGAAGCCCTCCTTGCGGTCCTCGATCACGCTCATCATGGCGAAGATGGAGGTGAAGAGCACGATCATGATCAGCGCCCCGGGATAAAAATATTCCAGGTAGCGCTGCCCGCCCTCCGCCCCGGCCGCACGGAACGACTTCCCGAATCCCGCCCCGATCACCAGCCAGAACACCAGCGGCGACAGGATCACCCCCGCCACCCGGCTGCGCTGCCGGTAGAAGCGCACCACCTCGCGCCACCACAGCGACACCGCGGGCAGCAGCAGCCCCGCCCCCGGGGCCTCCACCGGCACGCTCGTGCTCTGCGTCGCCATTCTTCTACGCCTTGGCCGGCGGCGCTCCGCCGTCCTTCTTGCGCTTCAGGAAGTTCAGCCAGCCGCGGTCGCGCGCCTCCCAGTAGGCGTTCAGCGCGAACACCCCCGAGATGGTCAGCAGGATCAGCGACATGAACAATCCGTCCACCGTCTTCAGCATCCCGCCCACGGCCATCCCCACGATCCCGGCCAGGGGCAGCACCGCCAGCACGATTGAGATCAGCAGCAGCATAGTGGGCCGCAATCGTCCTCCTTCTAGGATTTCTTCTCCGGCGCCGCCTCCGCCTCTTCGTTCCAGAAGCGGTGGCCGGTGCGGTCGATGAACACGTCTTCCAGCGTCGGCTTGCTCACCGACAGCGCCTGGATCTCCCCCGGAAACGCCTCCACCACGTCGGTGACGAAGCGGTGCCCGGCCTCGCGCTCCAGCCGCACCTTGCCGTCGAGCACCGCGGGCTCGCCGCCGAAGCGCGCGCGCATGCGCCCCGCCAGCGACTCCGGGTTTGCCGTCTCCAGCAGGATCACGTCCCCGCCGATCTTCGCCTTCAGCTCCGCCGGCGTGCCCAGCGCCACCAGCTTGCCCTGGCTCAGGATGGCCAGCCGGTCGCAGTGCTCCGCCTCTTCCATCAGGTGCGTGGTGATGATCACGCTCACCCGCTCCTCGTCGCGCAGCGTCTTCAGATACAGCCACAGGTCGCGCCGCGCCCCCGGATCCAGCCCGGTGGTGGGCTCGTCCAGCAACAGCACGGACGGACGATGCAGCAGCCCCTTGGCCAGCTCCAGCCGCCGCCGCATGCCGCCGGAAAAGCTCTCGGCGCGCTCGCGGGCGCGCTCCGTCAGCCCCACCCGCGCCAGCATCTCCCGGATGCGCGCGCGCAGCGCCCCTCCGCGCAGCCCGTACAGGTGTCCCTGGTGGCGCAGGTTCTCGGCCGCGGTCAGCTTCAGGTCGATGCTCTGTGCCTGGAAGACCACCCCGATCTGCCGCCGCACCGCGTTGGCCTGGCGCGCCGCGTCAAAGCCGTGGATGATCGCCCGACCCTCCGAAGCCAGCATCAAGGTCGACAGGATGCGGAACAGCG
>DATIWW010000472.1:0-5428 GCA_035519175.1 Terriglobales bacterium | reverse complement strand
CCCGTGCGCACCGGGCACCTCACCTCCCCCGCGGTGCTCGTCGCCATCTTCGGCTTCCTGCTCATCGCGGTGCTGATGATCCGCAAGTTCCCCGGCGCCATCCTGGTGGGCATCGTGGTGACCGCCGGCCTCGCCTACCTCACCGGGGTGGCCGCGCCTCCCCACGCCCTCGTCAGCCTGCCTCCCAGCCCCGCTCCCATCTTCCTCAAGCTCGACCTGCGCGGCCTGCTCAGTTGGGGATTCTTTCCCGTGGTGCTGACCATCCTGGTGATGGCCTTCGTGGACACCATGGGCACGCTCATCGGGGTCTCCGCCCGCGCCGGCTTCCTCGACAAGGACGGCAACCTGCCCCAGATCGAGCGCTGCATGCTGGCCGACGCCCTGGCCACCACCTTCGCTCCCCTGGTGGGCACCACCACCGCCGGCGCCTATATCGAGAGTGCCACCGGGGTGGAGGCCGGCGGGCGCACCGGCTTCACCGCCGTGGTCACCGCCCTGCTTTTCGTGGCCGCGCTCTTCTTCTCCCCCTTCGTGGCCGCCATCCCCGCCCAGGCCTACGGCCCGGCGCTGATCGTGGTGGGGCTGCTCATGCTCGCTCCCATCACTAAGATCGATTTCACCGACTACACCGAATTGGTCCCCGCCTTCGCCGTCATCGGCCTGATGAGCTTCACCTACAACATCGGGGTGGGCATCACCGCCGGCTTCGTGCTCTATCCCTTCTGCAAGCTGGTCTCCGGTCGCGCCCGCGAGGTCCGCGGTGGCCTCTGGGTGCTAGCCCTCCTTTCCCTGCTCTTCTTCATCTTCTATCCCTATAGTTAAACCATTACTTGAGGGGCACCCTTCGCTCGATGGCGTCATCCTGAGGCGCTTTAGCGCCGAAGGACCTCGCGCGCGGCACTGCGGTCTGTAAGCGATTGTCAGCCTGAGCGCAGCGAGGGATCCCGCTCTGCGGGAGACCGAGCCAGCGGAGGACCCCTAGCCTCTTGCACGATGTTCGCGCGCAAACAAAACAGGCGCGGCTCCCTGCCGCGCCCGCTAACTCCTAGCTACAAACTCCTAACTACTTCTTCTTCCTATCCAGCCTCTCCAGCACCGCCGCCACGATCAGCGGCAGGCCCACGGTCGCGTCCACGAACACTTCCCCGAACTTCCCACCCTCCTCCTGGGGCACGAACTTCCCCCAGGAGATGGCCTCGCTGTAGGGGCTGCCCGAGAGGCCTCCCCAGTACACCGGCTCCGGGCAGATGCGCAGGCCGTAGTGGTAGCGCTTGAGGGGGACGTCCTCGCCCGCCCGCCGGTGCCGCAACTCCACGTAAGGCCCGAACTGCTGCGACCAGTTGCGCGGCACTCCGCCGCCGATGGTGAAGATCCCCAGCCGCTTCTGCGCCAGCAGGGTCTCGGCGAAGTGCTCCAGGTCCTCGAAGGGATCGAAGCGCAGCCTGGGATGCCCGTCGCGCGTGCGGATGCGGTTGGTCAGCGCCAGGTCCAGCCCCAGCTCGGAGTCGGTGAAGGCGGGCACGAACACCGGCACGCCCTTCTCGTAGGCCGACTTCAGGATCCCCCGCCCCTTGATGTGCTTGTGCAGGTACTCGCCGATCGCCCGGTTCAGCTTCCACGAGCACAGGATCTCCTTGGCGTTCCACTTCTTGAGCACCTCGAAGACCACCGCCTCGATGTCGTCCAGGTTGCATTCCGGCTCGATGGTGTCGTAGACGCGGTTGTAGCCGGCCTCGTACAGCTCCACGTCGCTCATCTTGGGATCGGCGCGGAAGTGCGCCCGCCCCGTGGCCTCCACCAGCCCGTGCGCCATCAGCGCCCCGGTGGAGACGATGGCCTTCACGATGCCGCGGTCCACCAGCTCGGTGATGACCAGGCCCTGCTTGGCCACCGTCATCGCCCCCGCCAGGGTCATGACCACGAAGCAGTCCTTGTCGCGCGCCATGGCCTCCAGCACGTCCGCGGCCTCGCCCAGTTGCCGTCCGGTGAAGGCAGTGTCGGCCATGGCCCGCACCAGGTCGTCGATGGACTTGATCTTCCCCAGGTCCAGGGGATGGACCGGGGTGAGCTTGTCCGCCACCGGATCGTGCAGCTTGCGCTCCGTGCCTGTGCCCTCGTGGTTCCCTTTGTGCTTCAAACCCTCACCTCGTGAAGAATTCGAGCGACTTCGCTCGCTTCTTGTTCGAAGGCGTCATCCTGAGCAGCTTTAGCTGCGAAGGATCTCGCGCGCACCACCCGATCGCCGGCGCGCTGGCTAGAGGGTTCCCTGGCTTCGCTCGGGATGTAAGAGCAGGGCCGAAGACCGACAGCCTGCGGCCGATGACTCGGGGTAGAATGTGAGCAGAAGGAGGACCGCCATGCGCCTCGCCTCCCTGTTGCTGCTGCTGCTGATGGTTCCGCTGCTCTGCGCGCAGGAGGCCCCCAGCGCGCCTCCGCCGCCGGCCGCCTCCGAGCCGGCTCCGCCTCCACCGGAGGCGGCGCCCGCCCCTCCCGCCGCCCAAGCTGCTCCCGTGCTCGGCCACCCGCTCGATCCCGCCGACGTGGCCACGCTCACTGCCCCCTCTTCCACCAGCGTGCCTGCCTACGCGCGCACTTCTGCCTCCTACTACCCGCCCTACGTGGGTGGCTATCCCGCCCAAGTGCCGCTCTTCGGTGGCTCGCAGCTCTCCGATAGCACCTGGCGCACGCCCATGTTCTCTCCCTTCGGCTTCGGGCGCCGCAACTTCTTCGTCTTCGGCCACCCCGGTTTCGGCCCGCCTTTCTTCTCGCCGGGCGGCCCCGGCTTCGTCGGCTTCCACCCGCACCAGGGCGGCGGACACCACCACTAAAGCGCCGCACAAAGAAAATCGGCGCCGGAGACCTTCATCTCCGGCGCCGCTGGTTTTTCTGGTGACTGGCGACTGACGACCGGCTACTGGGTCGTCGTCTTGGCCAGGTCTCCGATGCGGAAGCCGGTGCCGCTCAGGATCTTGCACTGCGCCGAGTCCGCATCCACGTCGGTGACCTGCACCTCCCCGATCTTGCTACTCAGCCGCCGCAGGATCTTGCCCGTGACCGGGTCTTTGATCTCCTGCGTCACGCGCTCGATGGAGAGCTGGTCGCCGGCCTTCAGCCCCGCCTTGGCGCCCACGTTCAGCACCACCGTGTCTCCCTGGGCGTAGGCCACCTCGCCCTGCACGGTCACGGTGCGGATGTGCAGGCGGTCGGCGTCGGCGATCACGCCGGCGCTCAACTGCTGCATGGCCGCCTTCACCGCTTCGCCGATGATGGTGTTCTCGAAGTCCTTGGAGCCGAAGTCCACGGCGCCGGCGCCGAAGCCGTGCCAGCTCCCGCCCCCGCCCAGCAGGTTGGTAGACGAGCGGCTGGACTCGCCGTGCCCGTCCGCCACCGCCAGGATCTCGCCGGTGTCGATATCCACGATGCGGCAATCCACGGTCACGATGGCCTTGGTGTTCTTGTGGCCCACACCGCCGATCCCCCAGCCTCCCCAGCCACCGCCCGCGCCGCCCACGTTGGTGTTCTTGGTCTCGCCGCCGAACTGGGTGATGGTGCCCAGGATGATGGCGTCCACTCCCAGCAGCTTCCCGATCTGCGCCGCCGAGGCCGGGTTGGCCCGGTCGCTGGTGGAAAAGTTCTGCTCCGCCAGGATCTTGTCCAGGGCCCGCCGCTCCACCACCGAATAAGTGCCGTCCTGCACCAGGTGCTTGACCAGCAGGTCGGTCATGCCCCGGCCCACGTCCACGTCGGTGCCGAACAGCGCCGCCACCGAGCTGTGCACGGTGCCGTAGTCGAAGTCCATGATCGCCACCCGCTTCTTGCGCGGCGCCTGCTGCGCCGCCGCCAGCAGCGAGCCCAGCAACACCACTGCCACGATCCGCACTGCCGTCTTCATGATCTACTTCCCCTCCAGCCCGATGGGATTGAGTCTCGCCCCGAGTAAGAACGCCCGGAGATTTTACTCCAAGCCTCCGCCCCCGGGCCACCCGCTACTTATAGATGGTCAGTTGGTCCTGCGGCAGCTTGAGCTTGATCACCACATCGTGCTCCGGCTGGTTGATCTCGTAGTCCTCGCCGAAAGTCTGGCGGCCGTGGGCGATCACCTGCACCCGCAGCCGGCCGTAGGGCACGCCCGTGTAGCTGCACTCGCCGTCCTGGTTGGTCTTCAGCTCCACGCCGCCGCGCTCCTGCTGCCCCTTCTTGTCCACCGGGTGCAGGACGACGTGGGCGTTGGCCACCGGCTTGCCGTTCTCGTCCTTCAGCACGGTGATCTTGACGGTGGCGTTGGGCTTGTCCTTGCCGGCGGCCCCCGCCAGCGCCCCGAGCGCCGCGGCCAGCACCAGCAGGAGCAGCCTTCTCCGGCTTCTCATGGTCCTCCCATTGTAGGCAAGCGGCTTGCCGCTTGTCATCTGGCGAGGGATCGGGTCAGGGGGCCTTCTTTTCCGTCGCGCTCTTCTCCGCCGCGACATCCGGCTTGCCCCGGTGCCAGCGCGCGGCCACGTGGCGGGTGTCGCGGTGCCAGGGCGCCTTGAAGCGCAGCACGTTGGCAAAGCCCCGCGCCGGGTTCAGGAACGACATGGAAAAAAGCAGAAACGGGTTCTGCGTCTTCTGGTCCAGCCGCTTGACCACGTAGTGGTCCAGGCTGTCTTCCGCCAGGGTCCACAGGAAGCCGCCCACCGGCGTGGTCACGATGGGCGCCAGCCCGGTGTCGTTGGTGTAGATGTGCAGCGTGGGTTCCAGGTAGGTGTAGTAGCCGGCGTTGCCGATGGAGGCCTCGCTCACCGGCCCCAGCTTCCACTGCACGTCGTAGAAGCAGGTGAAGGCCACGGCCCGCAGCCGGCTCTTCCAGTAGCCCTTGTCGTGCAGCTCCAGGGTCTGCCCCAGGGGATCGTTCTGGATCCAGATGGCGTTGGTGATCCCGCCCATGAAGGGATGGCCGACGTAGTGGTCCAGGAAGGGCGCGTCATCGCTCCAATGCAAGTAGCGGTAGCGGTCCACCGACGTGAACCACCGGTCCACGAAGTCGTCGAACGACTCCAGGTGGGTCACTGAGTAGCGGATGCCTTGGTCCTTGGCGATGTTCCCGACGGTCTGCACCGCCAGGAACTCGCCCGCCTGGCCCAGAACACTCCCCCAGTGCACCCGGCACTCCTTGGGATCGCGCTGGTGCGCGATGCACTCCTGGCTGAGACGGAAGTTCTCGGCCTTCCTCTTCACCGGCGTGCTGAGGATCGCCTCGGCGGTGGTCGCGCTCGAGGAATCTGCGGAGGGGGGTGCAGGGCGCTCCGCGTCCGCGGCCGGAGCGGGGGCTGCCGGCTCCGCCTCCGGGTGCCCGCCGGCCGGGACTTGCGCCAGCGCCCACCCTCCGTAGAGCATAAGGGTCGCTAAGAACAGACGTTTCATGGCTGTAGGAATCCGCCCCCCTTGATCG
>DATIWW010000471.1:0-3934 GCA_035519175.1 Terriglobales bacterium | reverse complement strand
AGATCACGTCGTCCATGCGCGAACCGGTCTCCACCAGCGCGGTGGCGACGATGGAGAGCGAGCCGCCTTCCTCGATGTTGCGGGCGGCGCCGAAGAAGCGCTTGGGGCGCTGCAGCGCGTTGGAGTCCACGCCGCCGGAGAGCACCTTGCCCGAGGGCGGCACGATGGTGTTATAGGCGCGCGCCAGGCGCGTGATCGAGTCCAGCAGGATGACCACGTCGCGCTTGTGCTCCACCAGACGCTTGGCCTTCTCGATCACCATCTCCGCCACCTGCACGTGCCGCGCCGCGGGCTCGTCGAAGGTGGAGCTGATGACCTCACCCTTCACCGAGCGCTGCATGTCGGTGACTTCCTCGGGGCGCTCGTCGATGAGCAACACGATCAGCACCACCTCGGGATGGTTGGTGGTGATGGAGTTGGCGATGTTCTGCAGGATCATGGTCTTGCCGGCGCGTGGCGGCGACACGATCAGCCCGCGCTGCCCCTTGCCCAGCGGCGTCAGCAGGTCCATCACCCGCGCCGAGATGTTCTCCTTCGCCGTCTCCAGCTTGATGCGCGCCAGGGGATACAGCGGCGTCAGGTTGTCGAAGAGGATCTTGTTGCGCGCTTCGTCGGGCGACTCGAAGTTCACCGCCTCGATCTTCACCAGGGCGAAGTATTTCTCGCCCTCGTGCGGCGGACGCACCTGCCCGCTGATGGTATCGCCCGTCTTCAGGTCGAACTTGCGGATCTGCGAGGGCGAAACGTAGATGTCGTCCGGCCCGGGCAGGTAGTTGTAGTCGGGGGAGCGCAGGAAGCCGTAGCCGTCGGGCAGGATCTCCAGCACCCCCTCGGCGAAGATGTGTCCTTCCTTCTCGCTCTGCGCCTGGAGGATCTTGAAGATCAGGTCCTGCTTGCGCATGCCGCTGGCGCCGGGGAGGTCCAGGGTGCGCGCGATCTTGGTCAGTTCGGTGATGTTCTTTTCTTTCAGTTCAGCGATCGTCATGTTCACCTGCGGTGAGAGTTGGTTTGCGAAGATGGAGTTTTAAAAGGGGGGTACCGCCAATTGGTTCGGAGGATCTGCCGCACAGGGCGTGCGGCAAGCTGTATTATGCAGCCCGCCGCTCCGCCGGGGCAAGTGTTTTCTGCGCTACCAGGCTCTCCGGGCCGCCCGACTGGGCGAACCGGTGGAGCACGTCGTTCATCGTGTCCTGCACCCGGGTGTTGGGCCGATGGAACTTGCGCGTCGCCTGGGCCGCCAACTGGCACAGCAGGTAGCGGTTCTGCACCGTCTTCACCGCCGGGAATACCTTGTCCGAACGCATCGTTCTGTTCCTCCCACCTTGTTGGATCGCCGCCGCGCCTCTCTACACCCTATCGGATGCCGCCGGGGTCTCGCAACCATTACCGCTAACTGATTGATTCAAATGGCCTTGTGGCGCGTCTAGCCGCAGCGACACCTGTATGGATGCAGATTTCTCCCGCGGAGTTGCATTTTCTTCGCCCCGGATCTTCCATCCCTGCAGCCGCCCGCGGCGTCACGCCTGTCTTACCCCGTAAGTCAGCCAGCATGCCGTCAGCCGGCTTTCCAGGCGTGGTTTCTGTTCAGGCGCCAGACCGAGTAACCCCACCACGCCGCGTACACCAGGTAGACCAGATAGGCAACGTACCAGCCCAGGAGGGGGCTGCGAATACGAAACAGCACGACCGCGAGCGCCAGAGCCACGAGCGCATATGGCAAGAAAAAAACAAGGCTGAGCCAAAGATTCCTCTTCCGGAAGAAGAGCCAGTTCCAACTTGCATTCGCAATCAGGAGAGCCACGGTGAGAATCAAAGCGATTGCCGTCCAATAGGAGGTCGCGGGATCGTCCATGAGCGATTTCAAGACAAAGAAGAAGAGCACGTAGTAAGCCAGGCCGAGGATCGACCAGGCCCAAAGCCGTGGTGCGAGTTTCGGGAGACGAAGCTCGGCGAAGCGGCGCCTTACGCCGGTTCCCGACATCACGCCCTCTAAGACAGCCGCCGCGATGCACGCGGCAAGAGCCCACGCCCAACCGTGCTGCAACGGCAATAAAGTGTCACGTGGCATCGCTCAACACCACTTGCTTCGCCGGTCATAGTAGGTGCGGTGCAGCGGGAATACAACTGAGAATCCTGTCTGCCGAGGTCGGCTGCCGCCAGGGCGCGAACACTAGCCGCGAGGAGAAGGGGCGGGCGAGGAGGCGGCGATCCGGCCGAATTCACTCGGTGGTCTCGCTACTCTCGGCGGTGAAAACTCACGCCAAGTACGTCCGGTCCAGCGTCCGGTACTGGATGGCCTCGGCGATATGCTTGGGGCTGATCTCGGCCGCGCCCTCCAGATCGGCGATGGTGCGCGACACCTTCAGGATGCGGTCATGGGCCCGCGCGCTCAGGCCCTGCTGGGTCATGGCCCGCTCCAGCCGCGTCTCGCAATCGGGCGACAGCTCACAGTAGGTCCGGATCTGCCGCGGCGTCATCTGCGCGTTGGCGAAGATCCGCTCCCCCGCCGCGGCAAAGCGCTCGAGCTGCCGCTCCCGCGCCTTGAGCACCCGCTCCCGGATCTGCGTCGAGCCCTCCGGCGGCGCGCTCCCCCGCATCTCGCGGTACTTCACCGCCGGCACGTCGATGTGGATATCGATGCGGTCGAGCAGCGGCCCCGAGATCTTCGACACGTAGTGCTGGATCATGGGCTGGGTGCAGTGGCAGTCGCGGCTGGGATCGTTGAAGTAGCCGCAGGGACAGGGATTCATGGCCGCCGCCAGCATGAAGCGCGCCGGGAAGGTCAGCGACATGGCCGCGCGCGCGATGCACACCGTGCCGTCTTCCAGCGGCTGCCGCAGCACCTCCAGCACGTTGCGCGGGAACTCCGGCAATTCGTCCAGAAAGAGCATGCCGTTGTGCGCCAGCGAGACCTCGCCCGGGCGCGGGATCACGCCGCCGCCGATCAGTCCCGCGTCGGAAATGGTGTGGTGGGGTGCGCGGAAGGGCCGCACTCCCACCAGCCCCGCACCCGCGTCCAGCACCCCGGCCACGCTGTGGATCTTGGTGGTCTCCAGCGCCTCTTCGAAGGTCAAGGGCGGCAGGATGGTGGGCACGCGCTTGGCCAGCATGGTCTTGCCCGAGCCCGGCGGCCCGATCATCAGGATGTTGTGGCCGCCGGCGCAGGCCACCTCCAGCGCCCGCTTGGCGGTCTGCTGCCCGCGCACGTCGCGGAAGTCCACCGCGAATTGCTGCGACTCCTGGAGCGCGGCGTTGGGGTCCACGCGCAGCGGCGCCCGCCCGTTGCCCTTGTTCAGCAACTGCACCACGTCCATCAGCGAGCGCACCGGGAAGACGTTGACCTCGCCCACCACCGCCGCCTCGCGCGCGTTCACCTCGGGCACGATCAGGTTGCGGATCCTGCCCACGCGCGCCGCCAGCGCCACGGGCAGCGCCCCCCGCACCCCCCGCACCCCGCCGTCCAGCGACAGTTCGCCCACGAAGACGTAGTCGGGCACGTCCTTCTTGGCCAGCGCGCCGTAGGCCCCCAGGATGCCCAGCGCCATGGGCAGGTCGAAGCCCGAGCCTTCCTTCTTGATGTCGGCGGGGGCCAGGTTCACCGTAATGTGCGTGGGCGGGATGTCGTAGCCGCAGTTGCGCAGCGCCGCGCGGATGCGGTCGCGGCTCTCGCGCACGGCCGCGTCGGGCAGGCCCACGGTCACGAAGTGGTCTTCGTTGAGCTTCACGCCGGAGACGTCCACCTCGACCTCGACGATATTGGCGTCGATGCCGAAGACGGCGGCGCTCAGGGTCTTGAATAACATGCGCGCGGAAGACGCGGCTGGGACACACGTCTCCCGCTCTAGAAGACCGCGATTCCTGCCCCTTGGCTGTGATGGGCATCACAGCCCGCGCGGGCATGGTAGCGCCGGCGTCCCGCCGGCTGCCGTGGGGG
>DATIWW010000470.1:0-7447 GCA_035519175.1 Terriglobales bacterium | reverse complement strand
GCGGCCGGGTGGCGGATTCCCCGGGTGCGGCCGTGACCCCCACGGCGGGGAGCAGGCCTTGGCGGATCTGCACGCCCAATTGCCTCTGCAGGGCGGTCATGTCTCGCACTCCGACCTCGAAGGAGCCCTGCCACACCAGTTGGTTCTTGCGGACGTCCACGTCCTCCAGCGTGACCCGCAGGTCCTTGCCCTCGGAGATGTAGTGCCCGGTCAGCACATTGGCCACCCGCAACTCCCGTCCCGCCTGCACGGGGTCGAGGTTGGGCCCGATGTACTGTCGCGACGAAGCCAGGGGCCGCACCTCCAGCGAGCGGCTGTGAGTGAGGACACTGACAGCCTCGTCCGCCAGAGCGAAGCGCAGGTAGTCGGTGCCCGGGTCCTGGCCGACGTTCTGGAAGGGAAGGACGGCGATGGTGTTGTTGCCGGTGACGCCGGCACGCGCATGCTTGATCCAGTAGAGGGTGAGCACCACCACAAGCATCACCAGCACACCCCCCATGGCGGACAGGAGATAGGTTTGGCCCAGGCTGATGCCGCGAAAGACGCGGCGGGCGGGCGCGGCGGCCAGGGGTCGTACCCCCAGCGCCGCCGTGGTCATCCCGGCCTCGGAGTTCCGCTTCAGCCGCTGCAGGTCGGCGCGCAGCTCGGCGGCGCTCTGGTAGCGCTTGTCCCGCTTCTTTTCCAGGGCGCGGGCGGCGATGGCCTCGAAGTCGGCCGGCAGCGAGGGGCTCAGCTTCAGCGGCGAAATGGGGCGGTTGTGCAGGACCGCGTCCAGGGTCATCACCGTGTTGTGGGCGTAGAAAGGCTTCTCCCCCGTCGCCATCTCGTAGAGCACCACCCCCAGGGAGAAGAGGTCGGAGCGAATATCGATCTCCTCGCCGCGAGCCTGCTCCGGCGACATGTAGAAGGCGGTGCCGGGGATGATGTCGGTGGTGGTGAGCGCCTCGTCGCTGTCGAGGTCGCCGGGCCCGGCGTGCTGCTTCACCAGGCGATGCTCGGGAGCCAGCTTGGCCAGGCCGAAATCCAGGATCTTCACCTGCCCGCGCCGGCTCAGGAAGATGTTTCCCGGCTTGAGGTCGCGGTGGATGATGCCCTGGGTGTGGGCGGCGTCGAGCGCGTCGGCGAGCTGGAGCCCGATCTCCAGCACCTCCGCCAGCTCCATGGGCTTTTCGTTGAGGCGGTCTTTCAAGCTTCGCCCCTCCAGCAGTTCCATGGCGATGAAGGGCTGGTTCTCGAACTCACCCACGTCATAGATGGTGCAGATGTTGGGGTGGTTGAGGCGGGAGGCGGCCTGGGCCTCGCGCTGGAAGCGTTCCAAAGCGTGAGGGTCGTCCAGCATCTTCTGGGGCAGGAATTTGAGGGCGACGTGGCGGCCCAGGCGGGTGTCCTCGGCCTCGTAGACCACGCCCATCCCCCCGCTCCCCAGCTTGCTCAGGACCCGGTAGTGGGCTATGGTGCGGCCGACCAAGGAGCAAAGGCCTCCGTCCCTCTCAGCGCATGGTAGGGCCCTGGGATGGGCAAGTCAACGAACGGAGGCGGTCCGGTGGAGGGAGAAGCGCCCGCCGGAGCTAGATGAACAGTTCCTCTTCGTCGGCGGCGGTGCGGCGGACGGGTTCGCGCGCCGGGGCCGCGGGCTTGCCGCGGCGGCCCCACAGGGCCTCCAGGAAGACGCTGACGCCGCGCATCACCGCACTCACTTGCCGCACCGGCGAGATCACGGTGTGATGCACCAGGTCGGTGGTCTCTTCCACCCGGTCCAGAGTGCGGGTGACCAGCTCGTCGGCGCGGATGACCTGCAGACGGGTGCGGTCCACTACGTCGGTCACGGTGGTGTCCAGGCGCTGCAACTGGTTGCGCACGGTGGTGGTGGAGACGGCGACGTTGTCCACGATGGTGTCGAGCTTGTCGCGATTGTCCACCAGCAGGGAGTGGGCGGCGTCCAGCACCGGTGCGGCGCGCTTCTGCACGTCCTCCGCCAGGGCTTCCACCTTGGCGCTGGTCTTCTTGGTGCTCACGTAGAGGGCCGCCAGGATGGCCATCTGGATGACCACCGCGACCGAGGTCACGATGATGAAGACGACAAGGAATGTGTTCATGTTGCCGCGCTCCGCGGGGATCCTCCTCCCCTCCTCGACACGTGGCAGGATCGCCGCCGTTCGGGCCCGTTCTGAAGAAGCCGCCTACTTCTTGTGAGTGGCTTCGGCGCTGGCCTCGCGATAGCTCTGCTTGGCGGCGTCCATGGCGGCGTTGATCTGCTCCTTCTGCTTGCCCAGGACCTCGCGGCCGCGGTCCACCCACTCGTTCACCTGCTCGCGCGCGTGCTTGCCGCGGGTGATGACATAATCGCGCCCCTCTTCAGCCCGCTCCAGGATGGCCTCGCGGGTCTCCTTCCCCGAGCGCGGCGCGTACAGCACCCCGGCGATGGCGCCGATGCCCAGCCCCGCCAGGAACCACAGGAAAGCGTTGCCGCCACTGTTCTCCGACATAAGTCCTCCTCAGGGATTCCTGAGATGTTCGGATGGTAGCACCGGCTTGGGGGCCGTGACAAAGACAATACAGGGTGGCGCAAGGAAAATCGACGTTGCAACAGGTACTTGCTTGGGGGCGATCTCCGGCCCCCGCCCGGCGCGCGCGCTCCCCCCGCGGTTCCGGCGGCGGGCCTAGGGCTTCTGCGTGGGACGGAGGATGATCTCGCTGGCGAAGGAGCGCGGCGCCTGCGTCACCAACATGGCCACCACGTGGGCCACATCCTCGGGCTGGAGCATCTTGCCGGGGTCCTTACCGGCGTGCGGGCTGAGTTCCGTCTGGGTGGAGCCGGGACAGATCACGGCCACGCGGATGTTGTGGGCTCGGAGCTCCTCCGCCACCGAGGCGCTCAGCCCGTTCAGGCCCCACTTGGAAGCAGCATAGGCGGCGCCGTTGGGCAGGGCGTTCTTGCCGGCGATGGAGGAGATGTTCACGATGTGTCCCCCTCCGCCGCGCAGCATCAGGGGCACGAAGGCGCGCAGGCAGTAGTAGGGCCCGCGCAGGTTGGTGTTGATGACGCGCTCCCAGTCCGCCGGGGGCATTTGGTGGAGGGGGCCGCCGAAGCCGCCGGCGCCGGCGTTGTTGACCAGGATGTCGAGACGGCCGAAACGCAGCTCCACCTGGGCCGCCAGGGCCTCGACGGAAGCCAGCTGGGTGAGGTCGCAGACGACCGCCTCGCAGCGGCCGCCGGCCTGCCGGATGCGGTCGGCGGTCTGGTTCAGCGTCGCCAGCGAGCGCCCGCA
Source organism: Terriglobales bacterium (assembly GCA_035519175.1). GTDB lineage: Bacteria > Acidobacteriota > Terriglobia > Terriglobales > Acidobacteriaceae > DASPRL01. The sequence continues at coordinate 4,178 of DATIWW010000470.1, read as the reverse complement.
GATCAAGGTGAGTGCGCCCATCCCCGCCAGGGTCTGGGCGACGGCCGCGCCGATGCCCCGGCCGCCACCGGTGATGACCGCGGGTTGGCCTTCGAGCGGCTTTGGAATACTCATCGTCACAACCCTCCTGGGCCAGGGGCCGCGTCGGCGGTGTCCAAGATATCCAGAAACGAGATCTCGGCATCATAGCTCAATAGTGGGGTGGTTCCCCGGAGCGGCTCGCTTGCCTTGCGAGCGAGGCGCCCATATAATCCGTCCCTCGCCCGGGCGGTCTGATTTGCGCCGCGGTCTGGACGATGCAGACCAAGGCGCGTGCGCGAACCTCGACCGGGCTGGACGGATCCTCTTGGCGCACCGCCGCGCCCGGGGATCCCACTGCACCATGACCCGACTGTGGAAGGAGCCCCGCATGAAGAAGTTGCTCGTCATCCTCGTGCTCACGTTGACTGCGGTTGCTGGATTGGCGCCGGGAGTGGCCTCCGCGCAGGCGGGCGGGTCGCAGGCCCCCATGGATCCGGCGGAGTACAACTCCTACGTCGCCGCCGTCCAGGCGACCAACGTGCAGGAGAGGATCGCTGGACTGGTGGGCTTCCTGCAGCGATATCCCAACACTCAGGTGAAGGAAACCGCGCTGGAACAACTCATGGCCGCTTACCAGCAGACCGGCAATGCCGCCAAGATGTTTGAGACGGCGGACAAGCTGCTGGAGTCCTTCCCCAACAATCTGCGCGGCCTGGCGGTGATGGCCTACACCAAGCGGGCCGCCGCCCAGCAGGGTCAGGACGTACCCACCAACGCCGCCGCCGCCGAAGACTACGGCCAGCGCGGCCTCAAGGCGCTGCCCGCGGCTCCCAAGCCCGAAGGCATGGCGGACGCCGACTTTCAGAAGCTCAAGAGCCAGTACAGCCTCATCTTCAACGGGGCTGTCGGCTTCGGCGAACTGCAGAAGAAAGACTTCTCCCAGGCGGCCGAGCACCTGCAGGCCTCGGTGCAGCTCGATCCCGGCAGCTTCTATGACGTCTACCAGCTGGGCCTGGCGTATGTGCAGTCCACGCCCCCCAACCCGCTGGGGCTCTTCTACCTGGCGCGCGCCGTCATCATGAGCAACAACAACGCCGACGTGAACAACGTGGCGGTCTACTACTACACCAAGTACCACGGCACCAAGGACGACTGGGACAAGGTGATGGAGGCGGCCAAGGCCAGCCCGCTGCCGCCCCCGGGCTTCTCGGTGACCCCGGCGCCCAGCCCCGCCGAGATCGCCAAGAAGCTGGCGGAGTCGAAAGACCCCAAGCAGCTCAGTTTCGATGAGCTGCAGGTGATCCTGGTCTACGGCCAGCAAGACGTGGTGGACAAGGTCTGGGGAGCGGTGAAGGGACAGCCCATTCCCTTCGTCGCTAAGGTGATCGACGCCAGCCGCACCAAGCTGACCCTGGCCGCCACCTACGAGGACGTGCAGAGCAGCACGGCCGACGTGGAGGTCACCATGATCGCCCCCATCCCGGCCAACCTGCTGCCCAAGATCGGGGACCAGATCCAGATCCAAGGCAAGCCCGACAGCTATACTCCCAAGCCCTTCCTGGTGCAGATGGTGGACGGGCAGTTGATCCAGCAGAAGAAGACGCCGCCACCGAGAAAGCCTCCGGCGCGGCGCCGCCCGCACTAGGCCGGTCTCGCTCGACAAAGAACCAAGGGCAGCCCCGGGGGCTGCCCTTTGCATTGCGTGGGAGGATCGCGGGTGGCGCTAGCGGCTCGCCTTCTTCTCCACGCCGGCCGGCCGCACTCCGTGAGGCGGCCGACGGGCGCCGTTGCGCACCGCGCGCACGTCCAGCTTGAGCTCGGCGATGGTGCGGCTGAGCGTGTTGCGGTGCATGCCCAACTCGCGCGCCGCCCGGCATTGGTTGCCGTTGTTCTCCTGGAGCACGGTCAGGATGAAGCGTTTCTTGAATTCGCGCACCGCCTCCGAATACAGGATGCCGCTGTGCACCATCTGCTGGATAAGAGCTTCGAGCTGGTCTTTCACCGGAGCCTCGCTTTCAGAATAACCGCCGCGCCCTCTGCGGGCGCTATTTGGATCCCTGCTCGGGCTGCCCCGCGGCACTGCCCGGGGACCCCGCCGCCGGCCCGCCGGGTGCCGTCACCCGGCGCAGAGTCTCCACGCCCTCGCGAAAGCGCGCGCGCAGATCGCGAGGAGCTACCCAGCTCGCCCCGTGCGCCAGCACCAGGAAGTAGCCTCCCAATCGGGAGGCCGCCAGGGTGGTGGAGCCCGGGGAAAACGCCGCCAGCCCCAGCACCAGCACGGTCACGATCACCACGCCACGCACTAGGCCAAAGGCCGCGCCCAGCAGCCGGTCGAACCAGCGCAGCCCGGCTGCTTTGCCGGCCCAGCGCGCGAGCCGCCCGGCCATGCCGGCCAACAGCAGGACCACGAAGAAGATTGTCAAAAAACTGACCCACTGCGCGATGGCCTCGGATTTCACGTAGGGCAGAAACCACGGCGCCCAGCGCGCATACTCCCAGACGGCGATCAGGTAGCCCAGCACCGCCCCCGAAAGGGAGAAGATCTCAAAGAAAAAGCCCTCTGCGGTCGCCAGCAGGACCGACAACGAAATCGTTCCTACGATGACCCAATCCAGCCCACTCATGCCCGCCTAGATCTCCAGTTCGCGGCCAGTGAGGCGGCGGTAAGCCTCCAGGTACTTTTCGCTGGTGCGGGTGGCCACCTCGGGAGGAAGCCCCGGGGCAGGCGGCTGCTTGTTCCAGCGGATCGATTCCAGGTAGTCGCGAACGTACTGCTTGTCGTAAGAATCCTGCGCCCGGCCCGGCTGGTAGCGGTCGGCGGGCCAGAAGCGCGAAGAGTCCGGGGTGAGCACCTCGTCGGCGAGCAGCAGTCCCGCCGGCCCGTGCCCGAACTCGAACTTGGTGTCGGCGATGATGATGCCCTTGGTCAGAGCATGGTCCGCCGCCTTCCGGTAGACGCGCAGGGTGAGGTCGCGCAAGGTCTCGGCCAGTTGGCGGCCGGTGCGCTTGACCATCTCCTCGAAGCTGATGTTCTCGTCGTGGCCGCTGGTGGCCTTCACCGCCGGCGTGAAGATGGGCTGGGGCAGCTTGTCGGACTCGCGCAAGCCTGCGGGCAGCTTGATACCGCACACCTCGCCGTTCTGCTTGTACTCCTTCCAGCCGGAACCCGAGAGATAGCCGCGGGCCACGCACTCGATAGGCACCATGTCGGCGCACACCACCATCATGGAGCGGCCGCGCAACTGCTCCGCGTAGGGGCGCAGCGGCGCCGGATAGCGCTCCACGTCGGCCGTGATGAGGTGGCTGGGCACCAGGTCCTTCAGAAACTCGAACCAGAACAGAGAAAGCTGGGTGAGCACCCGGCCCTTGTGGGGGATGCCGCTGGCCAGAACGAAATCGAAGGCGGAAATGCGGTCGGTGGCCACGAAGAGCAGTTGCCCGTCCAGCCGGTACACGTCCCGGACCTTGCCGCTGGCGTGCAGCGGCAGCTCCGGAAAATCGGTGCGCAGCAGGATGGAGTCGAGAGTCGAAGGCATCGCGGGAGATTCTCTGGGTTTCCTAGGAACGTGGCGTATTCTAGCCGCCCGCCCGGTTTTGTCAACGGTGCAGAAAAAAGCTGGGAACCGCCGCGCGCGGATTTTCCGTGAAAAGGTGTTGACAGAAACGCCTTTCGCGCGCAAGCCGCGCCCAGAGCGGGATCCGCGCGGCCAGAGGCTTGTGGAAAATCAGGCCCGGGTCTCTTCCCCGAAGCGCACCGAGACCAGCTTGGAGATGCCCGGCTCCTGCATGGTGACGCCGTACATCACCGGCGCCACGCTCATGGTCTTCTTGCTGTGGGTGATGAGCACGAACTGCGTCTGTACGCTCATCTCGCGCACCAGCTCGGTGAAGCGCCCGATGTTGGTCTCGTCCAGAGGCGCGTCCACCTCGTCCAGGATGCAGAAGGGGCTGGGCTGGTACTGGAAGATGCCCACCAGCAGGGAGAGCGCGGTCAGCGCCTTCTCGCCGCCGGAGAGCAGGAGCACGTTCTGCAGCTTCTTGCCGGGAGGCGAGGCCACCACGTCGATGCCGCTCTCGGCGCTGTTCTCCTCGTCGGTGAGCCGCATGAAGGCGTGGCCGCCGCCGAAAAGCTTGCGGAAGGTGGCCTGGAAGTTCTC
>DATIWW010000469.1:0-2987 GCA_035519175.1 Terriglobales bacterium | reverse complement strand
GAGAGCAGGGCGAAACCAGCACTGCGGCGCCGGCCGCCGGGGCGGAACGCATCGACACCGTGCTGCTGTAAATTGGCGATACTCGTTTCCATCCTGCTCGGGGGCGCCTTCACCCTGGCCTCCTCATACGCCCTGGGCGTGTTTCTGTTGCGGAAAGTTCCCGCGCCGCCGGAGATTGCGCTGGGGCTGGGCGCTGCCGTACAGAGCTTCCTGGTCCTGGTCCTGCTGCTGTGCGGCGCCGGCTTCTGGCCCGTGTTCCTGGCCCTGGGAACGGTCGAGATCGCGCTGCTGAGGTGGTTCCGGCGCATACCCCTGGCCGAGCCTTCCCGCGCACCCGTGAGCCGGGCGGAGCGCGCCGTGGCGGCTGCCATCCTGGGCGCTTACGCGGCCTTCTATTTCGTGAACGCGCTGGCGCCGGAGATCTACGCGGACGGCATCACGTACCACCTCGGGCTGCCCTTCGAGTACGCCCGGCTGGGCGGGTTCCCCGACCGCATCGAGTTTTACGGAATTCTGCCCGAGGGCATGGAGATGCTCTACACCATGGCATTGGCGCTGGGGCGCCATTCCGCGGCCAAACTGGTGGAGTTCGGCATCTTCCTGGCCACCGTGCCCCTATTCTTCCGCATCGCGCGGCGGCTGGGCGCCGGCGACCGCGCCGCGCTGGTGGCCGTGGTGTGCTATTTCTGTGCGCCGGTGGTGGGGCTGGCCGGCGCCACCTCCTACAACGACGCCGCCGAGGTATTCTTTGCGCTGGCCGCATTCTACCTGCTGCTGGTCTGGCGCGACACCTCGGACTGGCGTTACCTGCTGCCCGGCGGCGCGCTGGCGGGATTCTGCTACGCCATCAAGTTTCCGGGAGCCTTCGTGGTGGGCGCGGCTGTGCTCTTCGCGCTGGCGCGGCGGCGAATCCGGGCGGCCCTGCTGGTGGCCGCGGGAGCGTCCCTGGTGATGATTCCGTGGCTCGCGCGCGCCGCCGTTTTGACCGGCGATCCGCTGGCGCCCATGATGACCAGGCTGTTTCCCAATCCCTACTTCCACGTCTTCGGGGAGAGAATTCTGGCCGCCATGCTGCGTTCGCTGAAAGGGGTCCCGGTGGCGCAAGTTCCCTGGGAACTGGCGTTCGGCGATCACCTCATGGGCACCTTCGGCCCGCTCCTGCTGGCGTTGCCGCTGGGCCTCGCGGCCCTGCGCCGCCGCTCCGGCAGGCTGTGCTGGGCGGCGGCAACGCTGCTGGCTATTCCCTGGTTCGCCAACACCGGCGCCCGGTTCCTCATGCCCTCGGTGGCGTTGGCTGCGCTGGGCCTGGGGATGGCGCTCCCGCGTCCGGCGGCGTGGGCCGCAATGGTCATTCAGGCGGTGGTCTGCTGGCCCCACGCGCTCGACCTGTGGCAGCCGGATTGGCAGTTCCGCCTGCACGAGTTTCCCTGGCGAGTGGCCTTGCGGATCGAGTCCGACTCCGCCTACCTGCGGCGCCACGTCCCGGAATACGAGGTGGCGCAAATGGTGGAGCGCGCCACCCCTCCCGGCGCGCGCACGCTGGCCCTGCAGTCGGTGGCCAAGGCGTATCTGGATCGCGAGGTGCGCGTCGAGTGGCAGTCGGCCGAGGGAGAGAGGCTGCTCGATGTGTTGCAGGCGCCGCTTGACTCGCGGCCGATGTACGACTGGAAGGCCACGTGGGCGCCGCAGTCGGTGCGCGCGCTGCGCTTTCGCCTGACGGCCTCTTCCGGCGCGGAGTGGGACATCGAGGAAGTGCGGCTTTACTCCGGAGAAGAACTGCTCCACAACAGCCCGCAATGGATCCTGCGCGCCTGGCCCAACCGCTGGGAAACGCCGTATGCTCTCGACGGCAACCTGGCGACGCGGTGGCGGACATGGGAGCCCATGCGCGCGGGCATGTATTTCGAGGTCGATCTGGACTACCCGCAGCGACTGACTTCGGCCGTGCTGGTCTCGCAGACTCCGGACCGCGACGTGCCGCTGGAACTCTACGGGCTGGGCATGGATTACAAATGGCACCTGCTTTCGAACGCTCCGGCGGCCCTGCGGCGGGCGCCCGAAGACCTGCGGCCCGAGGTGATGACGGCGGTGCGTAACGCCGGTTACCGCTTTCTGCTGGTGCCCACGGGCGAGGGGGGGCACGCGCCGTTCGGGAACCTCCTCAGGGAGGAGCGCTCCGCCTGGGGGGTGGAGATCGCGGCGCTGACCAAACGGTGCACGCTCTTCCGGCTGAAGTAGGGGTATGGGAGAGAGATGGCCTGCAACCCGTTGGAACTACAGGCCCAAATGTGGTGCGGAGAGGGGGACTTGAACCCCCACGAGATTGCTCCCGCTAGCACCTCAAGCTAGTGCGTCTGCCAATTCCGCCACCTCCGCGTTCCTGGGGTGCTGCTACTTCTTGGCCGGCGATGCCGGGGCCGGAGCGGGCGCGCCCGACTGCTTCTCCGGGACGGGGATCGTCACCGGCTTCCCACCTTCCGGGGTCAGCGTGATGCTCCCCTTCGGCTGGCCTTGCGCCGGAATCTGCACCGGAGCGGGCACCTGCTTGGTCTGTGCCGGCGCACTCTTCGTCTGCGGCGCTTCTTCCAATACCGTGGCGCCCAGGCCGGAGTTGCGCGAAGCAATGATCGACAGGGTCAGCGACGTGACCATGAAGAGCACCGCCGAGAGCGTGGTGGCCTTCGAGAGCAGCGTCGCCGAACCGCGCGGGCCGAAAGCCGTCTGCGAACCCATGCCGCCAAACGCGCCGGCCAGATCCGCCGCCTTCCCGCTCTGCAGCAGAACCACAATGATCAGGAAGAAGCAGACAATAATGTGAACCAGCAAAACCAGGATGTACATCGTTGTCTTTTCAGTATAGGAGACCGGAGAACCGCTGGTCAAACGTGGGGCAGGGCGTCGACCCGCCGGGCCGACTCCCCGGCATACCGCAGGAACAGGTCCATGCCCTGGTACTCGCGCGGGCCCAGTTCGTTCACGATGTGCCG
>DATIWW010000468.1:0-2345 GCA_035519175.1 Terriglobales bacterium | reverse complement strand
AGCTGGAGCGTAAAGGCGCGCCCCACCAGTTTCCGGCCCGGATGCAGGATTTGCCAGCCGTCGGTCCACTGGTTGCGGTAACCGCGGAAGTTGAGGGGAAGCACCTCCTCGGCGGAGAGGCCCTTCACCTTCTCGAGCATGGCGTCGGGGACTTTGGGCCGGCCGTCGGGGAAGCGCTCATACGGGTTCTGGGAAGTGTACTGGATCAACTGGTCCCGGGTGAGGGTGAACACCTGCCCGTTCAGCTTGGGTACAACGAAGAACGTCGCCAGCAGCGCGACTGTCAATGCCCAGGGCAACGTAGGCCGGGGCCTCCATACCGCATCGGGAACGAATCGACTCGACATAATCACCTCGGTTGTGCTGTTTCGTCACGCGTGAGCGCCCTCACACGCCAAACCAGGCGCCGCCTGGGTGTTGCATATTGATCTCGTCTCTGTATTGTGTCAGGAATTGGCCTCGATGGCGTGGGCCACCTCTTCCCACTCCGCCATCAGGGAGGCCAGTTCCGCGCGGCGGGCATCCAGCAGGTCCGTCAGGCGCCTGGTCTCCTCCACGCTGACGAAACTGCCGAGGGAGGCTTCATAATCGGCGATCTCCGCTTCCAGCTTCTGCACCTCCACCTCGATGCTCTGCTGCCGCTCTTTCATCTGCCGGAGCTTGATGGGATTCAGGCGTTTCTCCGCGGATTTCGCGGGTGGCGCGTCGGCCGCGGCAGGCTCGGGCCCGTCGTCCGCGGCGCCGCCCGCCCCACCGGATTCGCCGGGCGCCGGCCCGCGGCCCTCCTTGCGCCAAACGTAATCCTCGTAGTTGCCGGGGTAGACGTTGACGCTGCCGTCCTCCACTTCGAAGATGCGGGTGGCCAGCTTGTCGATGAAGTAGCGGTCGTGGGAGACGAACACCACCGTGCCGGTGTACTCTTCGAGCGAGGTCAGCAGCACGTCTTTGGCGCGCATGTCGAGGTGATTGGTGGGCTCGTCGAGCAGCAGAAAATTCGACGGCATCATCAGCATGCGGGCGAGCGCGTAGCGGTTGCGCTCGCCGCCGGAGAGCACGCCGATCGGCTTGAAGACGTCGTCTTCGGAGAACAGAAAGCAACCCAGGATGCTCCGCAATTCGGTGTTGGTGGCGCGCGGCGCCACGGTGGCGAGGTCGTCGACCAGGCGGGCGGCGGGGTCCAGTTCCTTGTACTGGTCCTGCGCGAAGTAGTCCGGCTCGGCGTTGTGCCCCAGGGTGTAGGAGCCGATCGAAACCGGCTCCGCGCCGGCGAGAATCTTGATCAGGGTGGATTTGCCGGCGCCGTTGACGCCCACCAGAGCCACCCGGTCGCCGCGCTCGATGACAAAGCTCACTCCGGAGAAGACGCGGTGATCCCCGTAGCTCTTGGCCACATCTTTGAACTCGGCCACGATGCGGCCGCTCGGCTTGGGCTGCGGGAAGCGGAAATGAATCGTCTTCTCCTCGGGAGGGATGTCGATGCGCTCGATTCTTTCCAGTTCCTTGATGCGGCTCTGCACCTGCTTGGCCTTGGTGGCCTGGTAGCGGAAGCGGTTGATGAACGCTTCCAGCTGCCGGATCCGGTCCTGCTGGTTTTCCCAGGCGGCGGTGAGCTGCGCGCGCCGCTCGGTCTTCTGCTGCTCGAACTTCGAATACCCGCCGGTGTAAAGGTGCAGGCCCTTGTTCCACAGCTCGGCGATGCGGCGCACGGTGACGTCGAGGAAGTAGCGGTCGTGCGAGACCAGCACGAAGGCGTAGGGATAAGAGCCGAGATAGCCCTCCAGCCAGTTGCGCGCCTCCAGGTCGAGGTGGTTGGTGGGCTCGTCGAGCAGCAGCAGGTTGGGTTTTTCCAGCAGTAGCTTGGCAAGCGCGATCCGCATCTGCCAGCCGCCGGAGAACTCCTCGGTGCGGCGCTTCCAGTCGCGCTGCGGGAAGCCGAGGCCGGAGAGCACCATGCCCACCTGCGCCTCGATGGCGTAGCCGTCGCGGGCGCGGAATTCGTTCTCGACCTGGTGAAAGCGGTCGGCCACCTGGGCGTATTCGGCGCCGGCGGGATCCAGCTCGGCCATGCGGTGGGCGAGTTGTTCCTGCTCCTCTTCGAGCTGGCGCACGCCGGCGAAGACCGTCATGCACTCGGCGAAGACGGTGCGGCCGGAGAGGGTCAACCCTTCCTGCGGAAGGTAACCCATGGTCACACCCTTCTGCACCGAGATGGACCCGCCGTCGAGCCCCTCCATGCCCGCCAGGACTTTCAGCAGCGACGACTTGCCGCTGCCGTTGGCGCCTACCAGGCCCACCCGGTCGGTCGGAGTGACCATCCAGTCCACGTCTTCGAAGAGGACTCTGGG
>DATIWW010000467.1:0-4932 GCA_035519175.1 Terriglobales bacterium | reverse complement strand
TGCCACGCCGCCGACAAGACGTGGTCCACAGTGGACATGCACAAGAGCGCGCGGTGAGAGGCGCCGGTCTTTCAATCGTCCGCTGAAGCGGACTCGCCATCTCTTTCCCGGCTTTCCCAGGACTTCGTCCTGGGCCATGGCCAAGCGTCCGCTACGCGGACTGCACAGCCGGGGGCGGCTGTGCCACACGAGGCCGCCGCGCTAGGGTAGACTCGTAGATTCGCGAATGCAGGGAGGCGAACGTCCATGCGCCGGATCCTCTTTGCCGTCCTCTTGCTTGCCATGACCCGAACCCTGACCGCCCAGACCCTCACCCCGCCCAAGGCCATCACCGACCCCAAGCAGATCCGCGCGCAGACGCGGGAGTTCGTGCAGGCCTTCACCATCGACATGCTGTACATGACGCGCTCCATCGGGGGCACAGCCTGGTCGCCCGACGGCCGCCAGATCGCCTTCATCTCGAACCTCAGCGGGCGCAACAACCTGTGGCTGGTAGCGGCGGCGGGCGGCTGGCCCACCCAGCTCACGGTCAGCGACCAGCGCCAGGCGGCGCCCGCGTGGTCCCCCAACGGCAAGTACATCGCCTACATGTCGGACCACGACGGCAACGAGCAGTGGGACATCTTCCTGGTCTCGCCCGAGAACGGCAAGATCTACAACATGACCAACACGCCCGAGATCGCGGAGGAGAGCCCGGTGTGGTCGCCGGACAGCCGCTTTCTGGCCTACCAGGTCAAGCCCAAGGACTCGCCCACTTACGAGATCGACGTGATGAACGTCACCCTGCGCAACGTGCGCCACATCACCTCGGGAACGCCCAAGGACTTGGGCAACTTCGGGCCCATCTGGTCGCGCGACGGCAAGTGGATCGCCTACACCCAGCAGAACGCCGCCGGCAAGGATTCCAACATCTTCCTGGCCGAGGTGGAGAGCGGCAAGAGCGTCAACCTGACCGCGCACACGGGCGAGCAGAGCTACTCGGCCGCCGACTTCTCCCCCGACGGCAAGCGCCTGCTCATCACCTCCAACGCCGCCAACGGCTACGACAACGTGGGACTACTGGAGATCGCCACCAAGAAGATCACGTGGCTGACCAAGGACAAGTGGGAGATCGCTGCCGGCAACTTCTCCCCGGACGGCCGCAAGGTCACCTTCACCGCCAACGTGGACGGCGACACCGAGGTCTTCGTCCACGACCTGGCCACCCGGAAGACCGCGGCGCTGCCGCTGGCCGCGGGGGTGAACAGCCTGGGCGGGGCGGAGTCGGCCTTCTCGCGCGACGGCAGAGAATTGCTCTTCTACCACAACGGCGCCACCGCCCCCAGCGACGCCTGGGTGTACAGCTTCGCAAGCGGAAAAGCGCGCCAGGTCACGCACGCGCTGGTGGGCGGCCTCAGTCCCAAGGACATGGTGGAGCCCTTCCTGGTGCACTTCCCCAGCCGCGACGGCAAGTGGCAGATCTCCGCCTTCGTCTACGTGCCCTACAACGCGCGCCGCACCCTGGAGAACGCGGGCGTGGTGTACATCCACGGCGGGCCCACGGCGCAGAGCGTGAACAGCTTCAACCGCACTATCCAATACCTGGTGAACCAAGGCTACTTCGTGATCGCGCCCAACTACCGCGGCTCCACCGGCTACGGCAAGGAGTTCCAGGACGCCAACCTGCACGACATGGGCGGCGGCGACCTGCAGGACGTGCTGGCGGCCGCCGACTTCCTCCAGCAAACCGGCTTCATGGATCCCAAGAAGATGGCGGTGATGGGCGGCAGCTATGGCGGCTACATGACCATGATGGCGGTGACCAAGGCGCCCGAGCAGTGGGCGGCGGGGGTGGCCATCGTGCCCTTCGTCAACTGGTTCACCGAGATCGAGCACGAGGACCCGCTCTTGCAGCAGTACGACCGCGCCACCATGGGCGACCCGGTCAAGGACAAGGCGCTCTTCGAGGAGCGCTCGCCCATCCACTTCGTGGACCGGATCAAGGCGCCGCTGCTGCTGCTGGCGGGAGGCAACGACCCGCGCTGTCCGAAGGAGGAGGCGCAGCAGGTGGCGGAGGCGGTCCAGAAGCTCGGCGGGGTGGCGGAGCTGAAGATCTATGAGAACGAGGGCCACGGCTTCGCCCGCGTGCCCAACCAGATCGACGCCTACAGCCGGGTCGGGGAATTCCTAAAGAAGTACGTGAAGCCTGCCGACTGTGGCTGCACACTGAAATAGGGTTAGCGGGGACGCCTCTTGGCGACGATGGCGGCGACCAGGCCGGGGATGGTATAGCTGCGGGCCTGGATGCCGGGAGGCAGGCCGAGGTCGCGCAGGGTGGCCGAGGTCACGGGGCCGATGGAGGCCGCAGCGATCCCATCCAGCAGCTTGCGGCTCTCCCGCTTCCGCCCCAGCAGGTCCATGAAGTTCCTGGCGGTGGACGAGCTAGTGAAGGTGATGACGTGGGGGCGGCGGGCGGGCGAGCGCAGCAGCGCCTGCAAGCGGCGCCGCGAGCGCGCTGGAACCACGGTCTGGTAGGCCTCGATCACGTCCACGCGGGCGCCGGCCCGGCGCAAGTCGCGAGGCAGCACGTCGCGGGCGACCTTGGCGCGCACCAGCAGCACCCGTTTTCCTCTCACTTGCCCGCGCAGAGCCGCGACCACCGATTCGGCCACGTACTCCCGCGGCATCACCTGGACGCGCAGGCCGCGTTTCTGGATGGCGGCGCGCGTGGCCGGGCCGATGGCGGCGATGCGCAGGGCTTTGAGCTGGCGCGCGGTGAGCCGCAGCTTCTTCAGCCGTGCGAAGAGGGCTTCGACGCCGTTGACGCTGGTGAGCACCAGCCAGTCGTAATCCGCGATGCGGCGCAGCGCCCGGTCGAGCGGGCGATAAGAGCGCGGCGGGCGGATCTCGATGGAAGGGATCTCGATGACGGTGGCGCCCTGTTGGCGCAGCAATGCGGCCAGCGCCCCAGCCTGGCGGCGAGCGCGGGTGACCAGCACACGCTGGCTGGCAAGTGGCGGAGATGGGCGGCGGGCGCGCTTCACGGCTGTTGTGGCACCGCGGCGCCGGCGCCGTAGACCTCTTTGAGGATTTGATCCGCTCCACGCGCGAGCAGGGTGCGGCCGACCTCGACGCCCAGCCTCTCCGGGTCGTCGCTCAGGCGGGACTCGCGCAGCAGCTTGGAGCCATCCGGGCGCGCCACCACGGCCGTGAGCTGCAGTTGTTTTCCCGCGCGCTCAGCGTGCGCCCCGATGGGCACCTGGCAGCCTCCGCCCAGGGCGTTGAGCAGGGCGCGCTCGCAGAGGGTGGCCGCCCGGGCCTCCGCGTCGTCCAGAAAGCGCAGCGCTTCCAGCGTAGCGGCGTCGCCGGCGCGCGCCTCGATGCCCAGTGCTCCCTGCCCCGCCGCCGGGCACATGGTCGCGATGGGGATCAGCTCGCGGACCATCTCGGTGCGGCCCAGGCGGTTGAGTCCGGCGGCGGCCAGCACGATGGCGTCGAAGTCGCCGGCTTGCAGCTTTTGCAGGCGCGTGTCCACGTTGCCGCGCAGAGAGAGGATCTCGAGGTCGGGGCGGAGCGCCTTCAGTTGCGCCTGCCGCCGGAGGCTGCTGGTGCCGACGCGCGCTCCCTGGGGCAGATCGGCCAGGCGGCCGTACTTCGCCGAGAGCAGGGCGTCCTGCGGGTTCTCGCGCCGCGGGATGGCGGCCAGGCGGAAGCCGGCGGGCAGTTCCGTGGGCAGGTCTTTCAGGCTGTGCACGGCCAGGTCCACCTTGCCATCCGCCAGCGCCTCTTCGATCTCCTTGGTGAACATCCCCTTGGTCCCGACCTGGGAGAGCGCGACCTCGGTGATCTTGTCGCCGGTGGTCTTGATGATCCGGATCTCGACCTGGTGTCCGCGCTCGCGCAGCCGCCCGGCGATATGGTTGGCCTGCCAGAGGGCGAGCTGGGAGCCGCGCGAGCCGATGCGCAGACGGGCCATCACTCGCCGCTTCCCTTCTTCCCGGGGTCGTCGAGATTGAAGAGGTGGCGGATGAGTTCGATGACGCTGGTGGCCTCGGGTTCGCGGGCGGCGCTCTTCAGGGTAGTGATGGGCGTGTGCAGGACCTTGTTGACGATGCCGCGGGTCATGGCCTCGACCGCCATCTCCTGCTCGGGCGTGAGCGCGCCCAGGCGGCCGCGCACGCGATCGATCTCGGCCTGGCGCACCAATTCGAGCTGCTCCTGGAGCGACACGATGGTGGGCACCACGCTCAGCGTCTGGGCGCGGGCGGCGAAGCGCTCGACCTCGCCGTCCACGATGGCCTGGGCGCGCTCGGCCTCGCGGCGGCGGCCGGCCACGTGCGACGACACCACCTGCTGCAGGTCGTCGATGTCGTAGAGGAAGACGCCGTCCACCTTGTTCATCTCCGGGTCCACGTCGCGGGGGACGGCGATGTCGATGAAGAACATGGGGCGGTTCTTGCGCCGGCTCATGAACAGCTCGCCGTGCTCGCGGCGGAAGATGGCGTGCGGGGCGCCCGTCGAGGTGATCACGATGTCGGCCTGGTCCACGTGGTCGTAGAGTTCCTGGTAGGGGAAGGTGGCGCCGTGGAACTTGTCGGCCAGTTGCTGGGCGCGCTCGGGAGTGCGGTTGACCACGAAGATGGAGCCGGCGCCGTGGGCCAGCAGGTGGCGCGCCGCCAGCTCGCTCATCTTGCCCGCGCCCACCAGGAAGACCTTCTGCCCGGAGAGGGAGCCGAAGATCTTCTGTGCCAGCTCCACCGCCACCGAGGCCACCGAGACCGCGGAGGAGCCGATGGCGGTCTCGCTGCGCACGCGCTTGGCCACGGCAAAGGCGCGGGTGAGCAGGGCGTCGAGACGGCCGCCGGCCGCGCCCGCCGCCCGCGCCAGCGCGAAGGCTTCCTTGATCTGGCCCAGGATCTGGGGCTCGCCCACCACCATGGAGTCCAGGCTGGA
>DATIWW010000466.1:0-7257 GCA_035519175.1 Terriglobales bacterium | reverse complement strand
ACCGCCCCTACCTGCTGGGAGGGCAGCCGGTGGAGGTGGAGACGCAGGTGACCACTGTCTTCGAGATGCGCTGACGGAAAGCACAAGGTCCTCCGACTCGCTGCCCTGCGGGCAAGCCGCAGGACATCGCTCGCTCAGGATGACAATTCAAAATTAGGGCGCCTTTACGGCGCGCCTGAAGCGTGCCCTTCCACCGAACGCGTGCCGCCCCTGGCGGGGCTCGAGGGTTGATCGGCGGCCAACCCGGCACTTCCGTGCCGGGCTTTAGAGATTTCGCCCCTGCGGGGCTGGCGATGTCCGGTCGTGGGCGTACGCGGGAACAATCTGCATTCTTCAATCTGCATTCTGCAATCCTCTGTGTCCTCCGTGTCCTCTGTGGTTCAACCGGCTTTCTGTCATAATGACGAAATCCCCATGAAGTCCGCTTTCCTTTCCGTAGTGCTGCTGCTGGCCGCCGGGGTGTGGGCGCAGGAGGCCAAGCCGGCAGCGCCTGCGGCACCGCCGACGCAAGCCGCGCCGGCCGAGCAGTCCAAGCGCCAGGTCATCGCCCAGGCCAGCGACCGGCCCGACAGCGGGCGCGTGGCCAACGACCTCTACACCAGCGACTTCTTCGGCTTCTCGCTCTCCCTGCCCAAGGGCTGGGAGGTGGAAGACAGCGCGGCCCTGCGCAAGAGCGTGGACGAGAACCTGCAGAAGCTCTACGGCAGCGATCCCCAGGGCCAGGCGGCGGGGCAGGAGGCGGCGGCGCGCGCCTTCATGCTGCTCTCGGCCCAGGGGCGGGTGGAGATGGAGGCCGTCCCCAGCCAGGTGCAGGTGGCGGCCGAGCGGTTGCCCGAGGACGCCGGGGTCCAGAGCGGTAAGGACTACCTGGACGCGGTGGGGGCGGTGCCGCCGCTGGCCGGGCTAGAGCTGAAGCCGCTGCACCCGCCCGCCGAGGTGCGCCTGGGCGGCCAGCCCTTCTGGCGCCAGGACTACAGCGCCTCCACCACCATCAATGGCAAGCCCGTGGCCATCTCCTACGCCGAGTACGTCTCCATCCAGAAGGGCTACGCGCTGATCCTCTCCTTCTGGACCGACACCCCCGAGCACCTGGCGGCGCTGGAGAAGTACGCGGACAGCGTGAAGTTCGCGGCGCCGGCGGAGCCGCCAAAGTAGCCTTCACCACAAAGGCACGGAGACACGGAGAAAAGGAAGAATTGAGAACGCAGAATGTCCGGCCGCGACGGCTTTTCATTCTGCATTCTTCATTCTCAATTCTGCATTTCCGGGCCCCGTTCCGCCCCCCAAAATCGCCCCTTTTTGTGGTAGACTAAGCAGTACTCGGGCGCTGGCTAAGTGACTGAAATATCAATAATTTGAAGTGTATCGCGGCGGGCGGGAACGGGGCTGAAACCGGGGCCCGCAGCGGGCTCGAGTTGTGTCTCCGCAAGGGATGGAAATGGCATCGAAAGAAACGCTGACAGGAAGCGCTGTGGCCAACCAGAAGAACGAAAAAGCGCAGCCCAAGCCCAAGAAGGCGAAGGCCAACGGCAACGGCGGCAACGGCGACTACACCGCCGCCGACATCAAGGTGCTGGGGGGGATGGAGGCGGTGCGCAAGCGCCCCGCCATGTACATCGGCTCCACCGGCGAGATGGGCCTGCATCACCTGGTCTACGAGGTGGTGGACAACTCGGTGGACGAGGCGCTGGCCGGCTTCGCCGACCACATCGACGTCACCATCCACATCGACAACTCCATCACCGTGGTGGACAACGGCCGCGGCATCCCCGTGGACGACATGGAAGTGGACGGCGAGACCATGCCCGCGGCGCAGGTGGTCATGACCATGCTGCACGCGGGCGGCAAGTTCGATACCTCCAGCTACAAGGTCTCGGGCGGGCTGCACGGCGTCGGCGTCTCCGTGGTCAACGCGCTCAGCTACCAGCTCGATCTCGAGATCTGGCGCGACGGTTTCGTGTGGGAGCAGGGCTACTCGCGCGGCGAGCCCACCTCCAAGCTCAAGAAGACGGGCAAGACGCAGAAGCGGGGCACGCGCGTGCACTTCCTGCCCGACAAGACCATCTTCACCTCCATCGAGTTCAACCACGACACCCTGGCGCAGCGGCTGCGCGAACTGGCCTTCCTCAACAAGGGTCTGGAGATCACGCTCACCGACGAGCGCGCCAGCGACGCCAAGACGGGCGAAGCCAAGCGCACCGAGTTCAAGTACACCGGCGGGATCGCGGAGTTCATCAAGCACCTCAACCGCGGCAAGAGCGTGCTGCACGACCGCCCCATCTACATGGAAGCCGAGCGCGACGGCGTGAACATGGAGATCGCGCTGCAGTACAACGACGGCTACTCCGAGTCGCTCTTCACCTTCGCCAACAACATCAACACGGTGGACGGGGGCACGCACCTCTCCGGCTTCCGCACCGCGCTCACCCGCACCATCAACTACGCCGGGCAGCAGCTCGGTCTGTTCAAGGACGTCAAGGAGAACCTGACCGGCGACGACGTGCGCGAGGGCCTGGTGGCGGTGATCAGCGTGAAGCTGCCGCAGCCGCAGTTCGAAGGCCAGACCAAGGGCAAGCTGAACTCCGACATCGCCGGGGTGGTGCAGGCCTTCGTCAACGAGCGTCTGGGATCGTTCTTCGAATTGAACCCGCCGGTGGCGCGCAAGATCATCAACAAGGCCATCGAGGCGGCGCGGGCGCGCGAAGCCGCGCGCAAGGCCCGCGACCTCACCCGCCGCAAGGGCGCGCTCGATTCCGGCGGCCTGCCCGGCAAGCTGGCCGACTGCTCGGAGCGCGATCCCGGGCGCTGCGAATTGTTCCTGGTGGAGGGCGAATCGGCCGGCGGCACCGCCAAGCAGGGGCGCGACCGCCGCTTCCAGGCCATCCTGCCGCTCAAGGGCAAGATCCTGAACGTGGAGAAGGCGCGCTACGACAAGATGCTGGGGCACGAGGAGATCCGCGCCATGATCACGGCGCTGGGCACCGGCATCGGCAAGGAAGACTTCGATCCCACCAAGCTGCGCTACGGCAAGGTGATCCTCATGACCGACGCCGACGTGGACGGAAGCCACATCCGCACCTTGCTGCTCACCTTCTTCTTCCGCCACATGCAGGAGCTGATCAAGCGCCAGAACGTCTACATCGCGCAGCCTCCGCTCTACCGCATCAAGAAAGGGAAGAGCGAGCAGTACATCAAGGACGACCGGCAGTTCGTGCAGGTGATGATCAAGCGAGCCGCCGAGAGTATGACGGTGCGCTACGGCGAGGGCGCGGCCAAGCTGGAAGGCGCGGCCCTCACCAAGTTCATGACCGTGCTCAACGAGTACTTCGGCTTCTTCGACAAGGTGGACAAGCGCATGCGCAACCAGGAGGTCACCGCGCTCTTGCCCCGCCTGGGCCTGGAGAAGCGCGCCGACTTCGAGGGCGACAAGAAGAACCCGCCCAAGAAGATCGAGCGCCTGGAGAAGGAACTCAACCGCCTGGGCAAGCAGTACGGCTTCAAGCAGCCCGCGGAACTGCGCTTCGACGAGGAGCACAACCTGTGGGAGGCGCACTTCCACGACGCCCAGGGCGCGGAGCGGGGGATCTCGTGGGAGCTGGCCTCCACCCCCGAGTACCGCCAGATGGTCTCCAAGTACAAGCAGATCGAGGCCAACCTGGAGCCGCCCTTCGTGGTGGAGCTGAAGCCGCGCGCCGCCTCGGACAACGGCGCCGGGGAAGAAGCCGCCGCGGGCGAGGGCGCGGAGAAGGCCGAGAAGCCGGAGAAGACCGAGAAGAAGCCTGCCAAGGCGGCCAAGCGCAAGGGCGCGGACGAAGAGATGGTGGAGAAGCCCAACGCCCGCGAACTCTTCGAGTACGTCCTCAACGAGGGCAAGCGCGAGTTCTCGGTGCAGCGCTACAAGGGCCTGGGCGAGATGACCGCCGAGCAGCTCTGGCAGACCACCATGGACCCGGAGCGCCGCACGTTGCTCGAGGTCAAGCTCGAGGACATCGCCGAGACCGAGGCCATCTTCACGACGCTGATGGGCGAGGACGTCGAGGCGCGCCGCAAGTTCATCGAGGAAAACGCGCTGGACGTGAAGAACCTGGACATCTAGTCGCCAGTCGTCGATCTACGCTCGTCGTTTGAGGGAGTTTTCTCCCGGATTTCGCGCAAGATCCTTCGCAGGCTGAAGCCCGCTCAGGATGACGCCCATCCTGAGATTTGGATCCTCCTCTGCGTCCTCCGTGTCCTCGGCGGTGAGTCCTGACGTTTTTTCCTGCAAGTCTGCCTGCCTGACCCCGTTCCAATGCCGGACACGGAGGTACGGTCATGCAGCGCAAAGGTCTCGGGTTCCTGGTGGTTCTGTTTCTAGCGGCGGCGGCCTGGGCGGCTCCCGGCCAGCCGCAGGTCACGCAAGGCTCGCTGGCGGTGGTGGACAAGGACGGCCAGCCGCAGGGCCTGTGCCCACTCAAGCACACCGACGTCAAGGCCGAGATCTCCGGCTTCCTCAGCCGGGTCACCGTCACCCAGCATTTCTGGAACCCGTCCAAGGAGAAGATCGAGGCGGTCTACGTCTTCCCCTTGCCCGAGAACGCGGCCGTGGACGACATGACCATGAAGGTGGGTGACCGCACCGTGCGCGGGGTGATCAAGCAGCGCGACGAGGCCCAGGCCATCTACCAGGCAGCGCGCGCCCAGGGACACGTGGCGGCGCTGCTCGATCAGGAGCGTCCCAACATCTTCACCCAGTCGGTGGCCAACATCCTGCCCGGCGCCGAGGTCACCATCGAGATCAGCTACGTGGAACTGCTGAAGTACGAGGCCGGCTCCTACGAGTTCGTCTTCCCCATGGTGGTTGGGCCGCGCTACATCCCGGGCGCGCCCACGGGCCGCCAGGGCGGCGGCTGGGCGCCCGACACCGACCGCGTTCCCGACGCCTCCCGCATCACCCCCCCGGTCACGCCTCCGGGCACGCGCGCCGGCCACGACATCTCCATCGAGGTCAGGCTCGACGCCGGCCTGCCCATCCAGAACTTCCGCTGCACCACCCACAAGATCGTGAGCCAGCGCACCGGAGAGTCGAGCGCCGTCATCCGGCTGGAGGACCAGGCGGTCATCCCCAACAAGGACTTCATCCTGCAGTACGACGTGGCCGGAGGGAAGATCCAGGACGCGCTGCTCACCCACAAGGGCAAGAACGGGGGCTTCTTCGCGCTCATCCTGCAGCCCCCCGACCGGGTGGCGGAATCCGACGTCACTCCCCGCGAGATCGTCTTCGTGATCGACACCTCGGGCTCGCAGTACGGCTTCCCGCTGGAGAAATCGAAGAAGCTGGTGGAGCTGGCGCTCGCTCACCTGCACTCGCAGGACACCTTCAACATCATCACCTTCGCCGGCAACACCCAGATCCTCTTCCCCGAACCGGTGCCGGCCTCGGAGAAGAACCTGGCGCGCGCCCGCGCCCTGCTGGCCAACCTCACCGGCGGCGGCGGCACCGAGATGATGAAGGCCATCCGCGCCTCCATGGACCCGTCGGACAAGCAGGACCACCTGCGCGTGGTGCTGTTCTTCACCGACGGCTACGTGGGCAACGACATGGAGATCATCGGCGAGGTGCAGAAGCATCCCAACGCCCGCGTCTTCACCCTGGGCATCGGCAGCTCGGTGAACCGCTTCCTCATCGACAAGATGGCGGCGGCGGGGCGCGGCGAGGCCGAGTACGTCACCCTGGAGCGCGACGCCGACCCCGTGGTCGAGCGCCTCTTCGAGCGCGTGCGCACGCCCCTGCTCACCGACATTTCCATCGACTGGGGCGGGCTGCCCGTCACCATGACCCAGCCGGAGCGCATCCCCGACCTGTTCGGAGCCAAGCCGATGATCGTGACCGGGCGCTACGCGGGGCCGGCGCAGGGCACCATCCGGCTGCGCGGCACGCGCGCCGGCCAGCCCTTCGAGCGCGACATCCAGGTCACGCTGCCGGCGGACGAGCCCGGCCACAACGTGTTGGCCACGCTGTGGGCGCGCCGCCAGATCGACGCGCTCATGTCCAAGGACTGGGCCGGGCTGCAGAACGGCGGCATGAAGCCGGAGCTGCAGCAGGCCATCACCGGGCTGGGCTTGCAGTTCCGCCTGATGACCCAGTTCACCTCCTTCGTCGCGGTGGAAGAGATGACCGTGACCGACGGCGGCCAGCCGCGCACCGTGCAGGTGCCGGTGGAGATGCCGGAGGGCGTCAGCTACCAGGGCGTCTTTGGGGAGGACAAGGACGAGGCGGTGGGGAGCGGCAGCACCAACTACGCCTTCCGCGCCGCAGCCCCGGTCAAGAGCCGCGGCATGGGTGGCTATGCGCCGGGGCAGGCGCCGGCCGCGCCTCCCCTGACCAACACCACCACGGTGGAGGGGCGCGCCGGCCAGCCGGCCGCCAAGCTGCATCCCACGCTGCAGGCCGCGGTGGCGTGCCTGAAGAGCGGCAAGAGCGGATGCGGCGCCACCCCCGCCTCCAAGCTGCTGCTGCAGGTCTGGCTGACCGACAAGACGCCGGAAACGCTGGCCCAGCTCAAGGCCCTGGGCTTCGAGGTAGTGCTCGATCCCCAGAGTTCCAGCCTGGTGATCGGGCGGCTCACGGCGGAGAAGCTGGAGGCGCTCTCCAAGCTGAAGGCGGTGCGCTACGTAGCGCCCCAGGTGTAGAGCGGACGTCAGACGGGCGGGAACCGATTCCGCCCGCCACTCTTCTAACCCTGCGCGGCGGCGCCGCGCGGGGTCAGCACCGCCAGCAGGATGGCCACCAGGAAGAGTGCGGCGACGTCGCCCCAGAGGTGGCCACGCTCCTCCACGTGCTGGAAGGCCTGCCAGGCCATGATGGCGGCATGCACCGCGCTCGACCACACCGTGAACCAGATCAAGCTGAGGTGCCGCCGCGGGTTGCGCGACGCGATGAGCAGGAAGATTCCCAGCGTGATGTAGATCCCCAGGATCATCTGCTCGTACTCCGGCTGGTTGGGGATCCAGCGCCAGCCCGCCGGCCAGAACATCATCAGCGGGTAGATGCCGAAGACGAAGATCAGCCCCACCAGCACCAGCACGGCGCGCAGAGCCTTGTCGTTGGAAGCGCCCATAGCCATCCGCCTCGTACGGATGCGGGATGATAGGCCGCGAGCCCGCGCCGGTCAAGGAAACGGGATAGGTACCCACGAGGGTTCACGATTGCTATGACATTCCGTCTGGAATGAGGAAGATTACAGAGTAAAATGCCGCTGCTTCTCTGAAGGGAGGATC
>DATIWW010000465.1:0-2460 GCA_035519175.1 Terriglobales bacterium | reverse complement strand
CTCATCATGCTTTCCTCACGGGCCGACGAAGAGGCGTGGGGAGAGGCCTTGCAGGCCGGGGCTGACGATTGCGTTGCCACGCCGTTCATGCCGCGAGAACTGCTGCAGAGAGTGGCATCTCGCCTGGAGATTGCCCAACTGCGGACCGTGCGCAGCCTTGCCAGCGCCAGCGAGCAAGACCGGCGCATGCTGGCCGCGATTGTCGAGTCTTCCGATGATGCCATCGTCAGCAAAGATCTGAATGGCATCGTCACCAGCTGGAACGCTCGCGCCGAACAGATCTTCGGCTACACCGCCGAGGAGATGATCGGCCTTCCGATTCTTACCATCATCCCGCCCGAGCTGATCGGCGATGAATGGCGCATCCTGGATACCATCGCCCGGGGAGAACGAATCGAGCATTTCGAAACCGAACGCCTGACCAAGAGCGGAGAGCGAATCGAAGTATCGTTGACCATTTCGCCGGTGAAGGACGAGAACGGAAGGATCATCGGTGCGGCCAAGATCGCCCGCGACATTACGCAGCGCAAGAAGACGGAGCGCGCTTTGCAGGTCACCGAGAAGCTGGCATCGGTGGGCCGGCTGGCGGCCACGGTGGCGCACGAAATCAACAATCCACTGGAGGCGGTCACCAACCTGGTGTACCTGGCGCGGGAGCACTCGGTGCGAGGCGAGGTTCGCGACTATCTCACCATGGCGGAAGAGGAACTGGCGCGCATCGCACACCTCACCAAGCAAACGCTCTCCTTCTACCGCGAGGCGAAGGATCCGAGTGCGATGACCGTGGGAGCCGTGGTCAATCCGCTCATCTCGGTATTTGCTTCCAAGGCACGGAACAAGGGCATCGAAGTGCTGCGGGAGATCCGGCAGGATCCGCAGATCGTCGCCGTGCCCAGCGAGGTGCGGCAACTGGTAGCCAACCTGCTCAGCAACAGCATTGACGCCATCAGCGGCGGCGGGCGCATTCGCCTGCGAGTGTCGGCCGCCAGCGAGTGGAGCGGAAGGCGACGCCCCGGAGTGCGCCTCACGGTGGCCGATTCCGGACCCGGCATTCCCCGCGATCTTGCCGCCAGGGTCTTCGAGCCTTTTTTCACCACCAAGAAGGAAGTGGGAACCGGACTGGGGCTCTGGGTTTGCAAGAGCATCGTGGACAAGCATCAGGGAACGATGCGGATCAGGAGTTGCACTGCGCCCGGAAGAAGCGGCACCGCCTTCTCGGTTTTCCTGCCGCTCGGCCCCGCCTCTCCCGCCGCAAGCAGCGGCCTCCGCAAGGCGGTGTAGCAAGCCCACTCATCACTTGGCGGATCGCGCAAGCGCCTCCGCCCCGGCGGCCCCGCTGGCGTGCACGCCGTAGATTGCCTTGGGCGCCAGTTGGTGGGCGACGAGCCAGCTGGCGAAGAAGTGGTTCATGGTATATCGGCCGGCAGGCGGAAAGGGTCCACCCTCCTCGTAGTAGAACAAGTCTCCCTGCAAGACAATGCGGTCGGCCGGGAGCCACACCATCAGGCTCTCATTGGTGTGCGGGTTCTAGCCGACATTTATGACCTCCAGCTTCCGGCTTCCGTCGGTGACGGTAAAGGCCTGCGCGACCGCCTTGATCGATGGCAACGGCGACGGCGGCCAGTGGTCGGGCGCCAGTCTGTGGGGGGCTGTCAGCGCGCGGCGGACAGCGTTCACATCTCCAGGCGATGCCAGCACGGTCACGCCCGAACCGGCGAAGGCGCGAATGCCTCCGACATGGTCGCCGTGATGGTGGCTGATCACCACGTAGCGCACAGGCTTGCCCGGACAAGTGCGAGCAACCAACTGGCGGAAGGCCTCGCTCACCGCTTCGCTGGTGGACTGGTCCGAAGCGGGAACTGACTCCAGGCCAATCACGCTGGCAGGCGCGTCGAAGACCAGGACGAAGTCCTTGAACTCGACGAACATCACCATGAAGCCGCGTACTCCCTCAACGTGAACGCCGGGTGCGACTTCTCCCGTGGCCGGGCCGCCGGGCTGGGGAGGCGCTTCCCCGCTGGAGGCCGCGGGGTGAAGCAGTTCGGGCGGAATGTTCAGGAGCGCAGCCGCATCGGGCGAACCGGCGGAGTAGCGCGTGTACTCGACCTGCTGAAACGTGGCGCCGGCAACCTCCACGGTGTGTCCGAGGGGAACGAAGCCGAGGGCAGCATCGGGCTTCCAACGCGGCCAGTTCCAGGAGACCACCACATCGCCCAAGCCCGGATAGTACGCGCGGTACTCGAGGCGATGCAGCAGCGCAGGATTGCGTCCCACGACAAGCGTGACCGCGGACTTGTCGGGCAGCGTAGCTTCAATCACGTCGTGCGGTGCGCCAGCCAGGGTCCGAGCGCCTTTGAAGGCCAGGGTGACGTCCGCGCCCGCGAGATCCAGCAGGAGCAGGTGCGGCAGGCGATGCATGATGGCGCGGCGCTCTGCTTCCGGGCTGCCGCGGGGAGAGCT
>DATIWW010000464.1:0-2183 GCA_035519175.1 Terriglobales bacterium | reverse complement strand
GCTGACGTCTGACGTCCGACGTCTGACGTCTGGCGTCTATAGCTCCAACTCCCGCTCGGCCTGGCGCAGGCGGCGGCTCTCCGCCAGCAGGCCCATGGAGTGCATCAGGTTCTGCAGGGTGACGATGCCCACCAGCCGCCCCTGCTCCACTACCGGCACGATGGTCAGCCCCTGGCTGGTGATGCGGCGGAAGATGGAGGCCAGGGATTCGCCGCGGGCGGCCACCTCGAAGACCCGGGTCATCACCGATTGCACATAAGCGTTGCCGTCGGCGCGCAGCGCGTCCACGATGCGGTGGCGGGAGACGATGCCCACCATGTCGCTGCCCCGCACCACCGGGAAGTCGTCCTGCAGGGTGTGGACGGCCTTGGCCAGCGCGTCTTCCAGGGTGTCGGCGGGGGAGAGAGTGGAGAAGTCGGTGAGCATGACGTCTTCCAGGCGCACGTTCTGCAGCACGGAGTGAAAGATGAGGGTGCGCTCCTCCAGTTGCGCCGCCATGGAGAGGAAGACGCCCGTCATCACCAGCCACATCCCGGAGGTGCGGTCGCGGGCGAGCAGCAGGAAGCCGCCCAGCATGAGCAGCATGGCGGCGATCTGGCCGACGAAGACGGCGCGGCGGGTGGCGCGCGCGAAATCCAGGCGGCGCGCCAGCAGCGCCCGCAGCACGTGCCCGGCGTCCAGGGGATAGGCGGGCAGCAGGTTCAGCAGCCCCACCCCCAGGTTGGCCCACACCAGGGCACGCAGCAGGTTGCTGGAGGTCAGGAAGGGCCGTTCCCACAGCCGGATCTCAGGCGCCACCGCCAGGATCATGACCGCGGCGAAGCCGCCGGCGGCCAGGCTGAGCAAGGGACCGGCCAGGGCGATGCGGATCTCGCGGCTGCGCCAGCCCAGCAGGCCCAGGCGAGTGGAGGCTGCCGGCGCCGCGGGGCGCCCGGGAGAGAGTGCGGAGCCGTCGGTGATGGCGATGCCCCCGATGGGCAGCAGCAGGATGGCGTCGATGGCCACGCCCGCCTGCAGCGCCGCCAGGGCGTGTCCCAATTCGTGCAGCATGACCGCAGCGAAGACGATGCCCAGCAGCGCCAGGCCGCGGCCGCCGCCGGCCAGGCCCTGGTCCGGCCACTCCGTCACCCAGATGAAGGCCAGCAGGATCAGGAAGGTGACGTGGATGCGAAGCTCCACGCCAAAGATCCGCCCGGCGGAGATGGACCAGGTCTTCATGGAAAGCGGCAGTCTGGTTCCGAAGAGATTTGCACCATTGTATACATTAGAGGCTGCGAATCTCAGCTTTTAGCCTGAAGCTCGAACCATGCGGGTGATCGCGGGCAAATACCGGCACCGGGCGCTGCGCGCGCCGCGCGGGCTGGAGGTGCGTCCCACCTCGGACCGGCTGCGGGAGACGCTGTTCGACGTGCTGGCGGCAGGGCGGCCGGAGGCGCTGGCCGGCTCGGTGTGGATCGACGCTTTCGCGGGCACGGGCGCGGTGGGCATCGAGGCGCTCAGCCGCGGCGCGCGCCAGGTGTATTTCCTGGAGAGCGCCAAGGCGGCCGCGGCCGCCATCCGCGCCAACCTGAAGGCGCTGGGGATCGCGCAGGGAGCGGAGATCGTGGAGCGCGGAGCGGCAGCCGGACTCGAGCGGCTGGAGGCCGCAGGTGTGGAGTGCGGCTTCTTCTTCCTCGATCCTCCCTACCGCATGGAAGCGGCGTACCGCGAGACCCTGGGCTGGCTGGCGGAATCGAGACTGCTGAACCAGGACACCGTGGTCATCGCCGAGCACGACAAGCACTTCGACCCCGGGGACGGATTCGGCCGCCTGCGGCGGCATCGCAAGCTGGAGCAGGGAGACGCGGTGCTCAGCTTCTACAGACTTCAATGAGCTGCGGCTTTCCCGATTGTCATTCTGAGCGCAGCGCGGGAGCGAAGCGACCGAGCCAGCGAAGGACCCCTAGGGCCAGGCCGACGACGGAGGAATGGGAATAGGGGTCCTTCGCGGGCTGAAGCCCGCTCAGGATGACAATAAAAGAAGTTGATCGGCGTCCATCGGCGTGAATCCGCGGCGAATAGAAGTTCGATCGGCGGCGGGGATGTTACATGAGGATCTCGGTGGTGCGGCGGACGATGGGATGCTGCATCTCGGCCAAGTCGTTCTTGACCAGGTTGAGCCCGTAGACGCAGCTCTCGAACTC
>DATIWW010000463.1:0-2200 GCA_035519175.1 Terriglobales bacterium | reverse complement strand
GCAACCGGTGAAAGCCGATCTGGCTGCGATCGCGCAGCGCCCGCCGGTGCAGGCGGTAGGCCTGCTCCCAGCACTCCAACGCCAGATGCTGGAAGACCAGCCCTTCCGGCGACACCCGCCGGGAGCGGCGGGCGAGCTTCTGCGCCAGCGACTGCCAGCGGGTGCGGTCGAACTTCTGGATGGCCTGCAGCGCGGTCTGTCGCAAGTGGTCTTCCCGGTCCCCCAGGACGCGGAGAAGCTCGCAGCGCACGGGATCGGCGGGCTTCGACAGCCTCTTCACCCATTCCGCCATGACGTGGGCGTCGCGAAGCTCTCCCAGGTGGGCGAAGAGGGACCGCCCGAGTTTGCGGAGCTGCTTCCACGCCGGGTCCGGGTCGACGGCGGCAAAGCCGCCGGCCATGGAACGGCAGCGGCGCAGGGCCACGCGCAGGTCGTGGACCGGCTCGGGGTCCGTGCTGAGCGTGACCTTCGCCGACTGGTCCAGCGTGCGCTGCGCCCAGTAGGCAAGCCCAGCCTTGGAGTCCTTCGCGGGTGCGGGTGTTTTTCTCATGCCGGCGTGGACAGGCCCCGGGGACATGGTAGCCGGTCTTGGCCCAAGTCTACTTGCAGAAGCGCCCAGAGCCGGCCTCGGGACTCAGGCGCGGCCACGGATCGGGCCGCCACCCGCCCTCGGCTGCGGGCCGGTCATCGCGGGCATGGTAGGGGCTTGCCTGCTCTGGCTGGCGTGAGGCTACCGCTCAGGCAGCCTGGGACTCCTCTTCAAAACATGGTCCGCCGTCGTGGCCGGTCCGGCGATGGTCCTCGATCCTCTTGAGCATCCGCCGGTAGGCTTGCTGGAGGGCCTTTCTCTCTCGCGGCTTCAGGTCTTGCTCCTCCAGGGAGGTGACAATGTCGTCGAACTCCGCTTCCAGCCGTTCCAGCTCTCCGCAAAGCATGGCGCCCTCCTTCCTCAGGCCGCGCAGCGGGCCAGCAGCTCCTTCTTGCCCAGGCCCAGGATGCCGTGCATGGCGCCGACCTTCTGGAAGGCGGCGATGGCGGTATCCAGGTGATGCTGCTCGTGGGCGGCGGACAGTTGCGTGCGGATGCGAGCCTGGGCCTTGGGCACCACCGGGAAGAAGAAGCCGACCGCGTACACTCCCTCCTCGAACAGGTCGCGGGCGAACTCCTGCGCCAGCTTGGCGTCGTAGAGCATGACCGGCACGATGGGGCTGCTGCCGTCCTTGATGTCGAAGCCGGCGTTCTTGAGCAGGCTGCGCCAGTAGCCGGCGTTCCATTCCAGCTTGTCGCGGCGTGCGGTGCTGGCGGTGATCAGGTCGAGCACCTTCAGCGCCCCGGCCACGATCACGGGTGCCACCGCGTTGGAGAACAGGTAGGGACGCGCGCGCTGCCGGCACATCTCCACCAGCTCACGGCGCCCGCTGACGCAGCCTCCGGAGGCACCGCCCAGCGCCTTGCCCAGGGTGGTGGTGATGACGTCGATCTTGCCCAGCACGCCGCAGGCCTCGTGCGTCCCGCGCCCGGTAGGACCGATGAAGCCGGTGGCGTGAGAGTCGTCCACGAAGACCAGGGCGTGGTAGCGCTCGGCCAGCGCCACGATCTGGTCCAGCCGGGCGAGATCGCCGTCCATGGAGAAGACGCCGTCGGTCAGGATCATGCGATGGCGCTTGTCCTGGTGCTCCTGCAACTTCTCCTCCAGGTGTCCCATGTCGGAGTGCTTGAAGGTGTCCTGCATGGCCTTCGACAGCCGCATGCCGTCGACGATCGACGCGTGGACCAGCCGGTCGGCGATCATCACGTCCTGCTCCCCGAGCAGCGCCTCGAAGACGCCGGCGTTCGCGTCCATGCACGAGGGAAAGAGGAGCGTGGCCTCGGTGCCCAGGAACTCGGTGAGCCGGCGCTCCAGCTCGCGGTGGATGTCCTGGGTGCCGCAGATGAAGCGCACCGACGACATGCCGTAGCCGCGGTCGTCAAGGCCGGCGCGCGCGGCGGCGATCACGTCGGGATGGCTCGACAGGCCGAGGTAGTTGTTCGAGCACAGGTTGATGGCGTGCCTGGGCGCGGCGCCCGCCGGGAACTCCACGTCGATCTCGGCCCCCTGCGGCGCGTGGATGTAGCGCTCCTCCTTGAAGAGGCCCGCCTGGCGCAGGGTCTCGAGCTCCTTCTGGTAGTGCTCGCGGGCCGTGACGTCGTAGGCAACCGT
>DATIWW010000462.1:0-7422 GCA_035519175.1 Terriglobales bacterium | reverse complement strand
GCCCGCATGAAGATCTACACGGCGCTGCTCCGCGACCTGGATTCCACCGGCGCGCTGTATTCCCGCCAGCTCAGCGAGGTGGACCTCTCCGACCCCGAGGACGTGAAGGTCACCGTCGCCGATCCCGACGGCGCCGTGCTGGTACACTTGGGGGCCTCCAACTTCCTGGGCCGCTACCAGATCTTCGTGGCGCACCTGAAGGAGTGGCGCGCCGCCTATCCGCACCTGGAGTCGGTGAACCTGCGCTACGACGGCCAGGTCATCCTCAACCAGGATTCCAAGTCGGCCGCGCCCGCCACCATGGTGCTGCCGGCGGCCAAGCCGTCCGCGTCCTCCCAGCCTGCCCCGGCCCGGCCCCACGGCCGTCCGCCGCGGCGCGGCCGCTGAGTGCGCGCGGGCCTTAACCCGCTTCCCGCTCCCCGCGCGGGACATTCGTAAGGACCATGGCCAGACGCCAGGAGCCGATTCTCACCGCCATCGACGTGGGCAGCGCCAAGACCTGCGTGCTGGTGGCCGAGATCGCCGAAGTCGGCCTGCGGTACCGCGGCCACGGCCTCTCAGACTCCCGCGGCTCCCGCAAGGGCGTGATCGTGGACCTGGAGAAGGCGGTGGCCTCCATCCAGCGGGCGGTGGAGGAGGCGGAGACCGCTTCCGGCGTGGTCATCGAGAACGCCCTGACGGGCGTGGCCGGCGCGCACGTGCGCGGCGTCAACAGTCGCGGCGGCCTGCTCTCCTCCCGGCCCCGCGAGATCACCCGCGACGACGTCCGCCACACCGTGGAGAAGGCCCGCGCCATCAACCTGCCCGCCGATCGCGACGTCCTTCACATCCTGCCCCAGGAGTTCATCCTCGACCAGCAGGGAAGCATCCGCGATCCCCTGGGCATGCAGGGCACCAAGCTGGAGGTGCAGGTGCACCTGGTTACGGCCGCGGCCAGCGCCACCCAGAACGTGGTCAACGCCCTCAACCGCGCCGGCATCCACGTGGACGACACCGTCTTCGAACCCTTGGCCGCCGCCGACGCCACCCTCAAATCCGACGAGAAGGAGCTGGGCGTCTGCCTGGCCGACGTGGGCGCCGGCTCCACCGACCTGATCGTCTTCTGCGAGGGCGTGGTGGCGCACTCGGCCGTCATTCCCATCGGCGGCGACCACTTCACCAGCGACGTGGCCGTGGGCCTGCGCACCCCCCTGCCCGACGCCGAAAAGATCAAGCGCCTCTTTGGCTGCGCCCTGGTGGCTCGCGTCCCCGAGGGCAACGAGGTGGAGGTACCGGCGGTGGGCGATCGCCCCTCCCGGCTGCTGCCCCAGCGCCTGCTCGCGGAGATCCTCGAGCCCCGCGCCCGCGAACTTTTCGAACTCCTGCGCGAGAACCTGCGTCACGCCGGCGTGCTGGAGATCTGCGGCGCCGGCCTGGTGCTCACCGGTGGCGCCGCCCGCCTCCCCGCGCTCCCCGAGGTGGCCGAGGACGTGCTGCGCCGCCCGGCACGCCTCGCTTTCCCTCTGCCCATCGCCAAGATGCCGGCCACGCTGGCCGAGCCGGAGTTCTCCACCGTCCTCGGCCTGCTCTTCTACGGCCATCGCGCCCACCTCGCCCGCGCCACCGAGAACGGCAGCTTCCTCTCCCGGCTGAAGTCCTGGCTGGGGAAAGACGGCTGAGGGTCACGGCCAGGCGCACCTGCTGCCGCGGCTAGGCTATAATCCCGCGCTGCTCTGCGGAGGTGCGCGCATGCCCCGCTTGATCCTTCTGCTGGCGATGGTTCTGCCGCTCCTGGCCATGGCTTCCTTCGCGCAAGACCGTTCCTACGGCCGCTCCATGGTGGTGACCGACCGTGGCATCGTGGCCACCAGCCACTACTTGGCCTCGCAGGCGGGCGCGCAGGTGCTCGCCAAGGGCGGCTCCGCCATGGACGCCGCTATCGCTGCCAACGCCGTCCTGGGTGTCACCGAGCCCATGATGAACGGCATGGGCGGCGACCTCTTCCTCATCTACTGGGACGCCAAAACCCACAAGCTCTACGGCTTGAATGCCAGCGGCTGGGCTCCGCGCGGCCTGTCGCAGGAATTCCTGGCCAAGCAGGGCATCACCTCCATGCCCCGCGACGGCATCCACACGGTCACCGTGCCGGGCGCGGTGGCGGGCTGGGGCGCCGCCCACCAACGCTTCGGCCGCCTGCCCTGGAAAGACCTGTTCGCACCCGCCATCGCCTACGCCGAGCAGGGCTACGGCGTGCCCGAGATCATCCACGACTTCTGGGCGGAATCGGAGCCCAAGCTGCAGAAGACGGAAGAGGCCCGCCGCGTCTTCCTTCCCGGCGGCAAGGTTCCCGCCATCGGCGACCGCTTCCGCAATCCCGACCTGGCCCGGGCGCTGCGCCTGGTCGCCGACGAGGGCCCCGACGCCTTCTACCAGGGCGAGATCGCGCGGGCCATCCTCAAGAGCTCCGCCGCATTCGGCGGCACCCTGCAGGCTGACGACCTCGCCGAGTTTTCTCCCGAATGGGTCGAACCCATCTCCACCGAATACCGCGGCTGGAAGGTGTATGAGCTGCCTCCCAACGGCCAGGGCATGGCCGCGCTGGAGATGCTCAACCTCATGGGCCGCTTCCAGCCCGACGCCGCCGGCCCCGCCGGCACGGTCGAACTGCACAAGAAGATCGAGGCCATGAAGCTGGCCTACGCCGACCTCTACCGCTACAACGCCGACCCGCGCTTCGCCAAGGTCCCGGTCGCAGGCCTGCTGAGCCAGGACTACGCCGCGCAGCGCGCCAAGCTCATCGATCCCGACAAGGCGGACTGCGACCCCGGCGCCGGCGTTCCCCCGGGCAGCGATACTACCTATCTCTCCGTCGTGGACCGCGACGGCAATATCGTCTCCCTCATTCAGAGCAATTACTCCTCCTTCGGCTCCGGCATCGTGGTCGCGGGCATGGGCTTCGCGCTGCAGAACCGCGGCGCGCTCTTCGTCCTCGATCCCCAGCATCCCAACGTCCTGCAGCCCCGCAAGCGCCCCTTCCATACCATCATCCCCGCCTTCATGGAGAAGGGCGGCCTGCACATGGGCTTCGGCATCATGGGCGGCGCCAACCAGCCTCTCGCCCACGCCCAGTTCGTCTCCAACGTGGTGGATTACGGCATGAACATCCAGGCCGCCCTCGAGGCTCCGCGCTTCACCGTCCCCGGCGGCAGCGTCAGTTGCGACATCCTGATCGAGTCGCGGGTGCGCCCCGAGGTGCTCCAGGCCCTGACCGCCAAGGGACACAAGCTGATCGTGCGCCAGGAATACACGGCGCTGATGGGGCGCGGGCAGGCCGTCATCCACGATTCCCGCACCGGCATGAACTTCGGCGCCTCCGATCCCCGCGCCGACGGCGCAGCCATCCCCGAGCCCCTGCCCTGAGTGGATCCTCCTCCGGAAGATCGGGAAGACCTCAAATTTCGCTGTTGCTAGTTTTCCCGTTTTCGGGGATTATCGCGGTAACACTTTTCTGGCCGGGCGGAAAACGATTCAACCGACTATGAGCAACGGCAAAGAGACTCCCAGCGCGAGCGACGTCCGCATCCAATTCCACGAAGACGCGAAGAACAGCGCCAAGATCAAGGTCATCGGCGTAGGCGGGGGCGGCGGCAACGCCGTCAACCGCATGATCAACGCCCGCCTGGAGGGCGTGGACTTTGTGGCCGCCAACACCGACCTGCAGGCCCTGCAGATGTGCCAGGCCCCGGTCAAGATCCAGCTGGGAGTGAAGCTCACCCAGGGCCTGGGAGCGGGCGCCAATCCCGAGACCGGCCGCAAGGCCGCCCTGGAGGACTCCGACAAGATCATCGAGGCGCTGGAGGGCGCCGACATGGTCTTCGTCACCGCCGGGCTGGGCGGCGGCACCGGCACCGGCGCCGCTCCCATCATCGCCTCCCTGGCCAGCGAGATGAGCGCGCTCACCGTGGCCGTGGTCACCAAGCCCTTCGCCTTCGAAGGCAAGCGCCGCCTGCAGCAGGCCGAGCGCGGCCTGGCCGAGCTCATCGACTCCGTGGATACCACCATCGTCATCCCCAACGAGAAGCTCCTGGCGGTGGCCCAGAATGCCGGCTTCTTCGAATCGTTCCGCATCGCCGACGACATCCTGCGCCAGGGCGTGCAGGGCATCTCCGACATCATCACCATTCCCGGCATCATCAACCGCGACTTCGCCGACGTGAAGGCCATCATGGCGGGCATGGGCTACGCCGTCATGGGCACGGCCACCGCCAAGGGCGAGCGCCGCGCCGTCGACGCCGCCCAGCGCGCCATCGCCTCCCCTCTGCTCGAGGCCGGGGCCATCGACGGCGCCCGCGGCATCCTCATCAACATCACCGGCTCCAGTTCGCTCAAGCTCACCGAGGTCAACGAGGCCTCCACCATCATCCAGAGCGCCTCCCACGAGGACGCCAACATCATCTTCGGCGCCGTGCAGGACGAGAAGATGAAGGACGAGGTCAAGATCACGGTCATCGCCACCGGCTTCAAGACCGACCAGCCGCCCAAGCGCGAGCGCGCCACCAGCAGCACGGCCGCCGTCATCGCCCAGGCCCGCACCACCTCCTCCTACTCGCCTTCGGCGGGGATGCGCCCGGCGGCGCCTGCCGGGGCGCGTGCCGCCGCCCCACAGCGCGAAGCTCCCTCGCTCGATGCCGTCAAAGAGAATGTGAAGAGCGGGTTTGAGCAGGACGACCTCGACGTCCCCGCGTTCATCCGCAAGCGCCAGGATCAGCGCTAGGCCGCGCCCCAGCCGTATCCATCCGGTTGATGATTCCCTGGTAAACGCGGCCCGGCCTCCCTCATTACCGAGATGGCATCCCGGCCTTCCCCTTGCTCCTCGTAACTAGCTCTTCCCAAGGGAGTTCGAATCCGCCTCCCGCGAAAGGAGGGCATCACTTTCCGGTTGCAGAGGCGGCGAGGATTCTCGTACTATCCGGCAAGGTCCTTCTCGCGGCCGGCGCCTGGGAAAGTTCCTGCGGGAGCCGGACGAGGCCGCGCGGTGTCTTTGAGGAAAGGCGGCGGGGGGCCGAACTCCAATCGGGATCCGATGAAAAAGCTCGTTGCCGTCACTCTCGTCGCCCTCCTGGCCCTTGCTTTCACGGCGGTGTCGTTCGGCGCTTCGGCCGACACTCCCGCCTCCTCGCGTTCGAGCAGCAAATCGAAATCGCCTGCGGTGCGCGAGAACGCCTCCACGCAGAAGCGCATGAGTGCGTCCCGGCACAGCCGGCGCGTGGCCCGCAGCCGGCGCCACCGCCGCTACTACGAGCGCTTCTACACCAGCTCCTATGCCGAGGACATCGCCGCCGGCGACATCACTGCCGGCGAGGATCCGGTGGTGCGCGCCGCCGCCCTCGATGCCCTGGGCAACATGAACGGCACCGTCCTGGCCCTCGACGCCGACACCGGACGCATCCTGGCCATGGTGAACCAGAAGCTGGCGCTCTCGGAGGGCGCGCAGCCCTGCTCCACCATCAAGCTCGCCGTCGCCCTGGCCGCGCTTCGCGAAGACGTGGTCACCAAGGACACCGAGGTGCGACTCGGCCGCCGCGCCCGCGTCAATCTCACCCAGGCTCTGGCCCATTCCAACAACGCCTACTTCGAGCAGGTCGGGCGCAAGCTGGGCTTCAGGAAGGTCAGCCAGTACGCGCACGAATTCGGCCTGGGAGAACTCGCCGGCTACAACCTTGCCGGCGAGCACCTGGGTGTCTTTCCCGACTCCCCGCCCCCCGCCCGCGACGGCGGCGTGGGCAGGATGTGCTCTTACGGCGAGGACATTTCCATGACCCCGCTGCAGTTGGGAGCGCTGGTGGCCGCCATGGCCAACGGCGGCAGCCTCTACTACCTGCAACACCCGGCCACGCCCGAGGAGGTGGCCGCCTTCCAGCCCAAGCTCAAGCGCCAGCTCGACATCGCCGGCCTGGTCCCCGACGTCTCCGAGGGCATGGCGGCGGCGGTGCAATACGGCACCGCGCGCAGCGTACGCTACAACTTCAGCGAGGAAGAGGTGCTGGGCAAGACCGGCACCTGCTCCAAGGACGGCACCCGCTTCGGGTGGTTCGCCTCCTACGTCAACAGCGGACGCGCGCGCCTGGTGGTGGTGGTCTTCCTGCAAGGCGGACGGCCGACCTTCGGTCCCAAGGCCGCCGAGATCGCCGGCCGCATCTACCGCCAGCTCTACGATCACAGCTACTTCGCCGCGGCCGCTCCCGCGGCCCCGCAGAGCAACTGAGCCGCCGCTCCCTCTCTTGACCGCCCCGCGCCAGCCGCTGGGCCCGCGTCTCTCCCCTTGTGCAGCCCTGCCAAGTACGATTCTCACCACTAGGGCCGATCCCCAAGGGTGGGGTGCCACGGCAGTTACCGGGATTCTTGCACCCCGGACACGCCGACCGGAACGGGTGGAGGTCCCGGAGGAACGGCTGCGGCCGCTGCTCCCCCGGGGTGGGAGAGCAGGCGGCTTGCGCGGACGACTGAAAGGGGGCGCGGTTAGCGGGGCTTGCGTTCGTCGCCGGAGATCAGCCCGTCCTTGAGGTGCACCACGCGATGGGCGTAGGCGGCGATATCGTGCTCGTGGGTGACCAGCACGATGGTGTTGCCTTGCTGGTGCAGCCGGTCGAACAGGGCCATGATCTCGCTGCCCGTCTGCGAGTCCAGGTTGCCGGTGGGCTCGTCCGCCAGGATGATGGCCGGGTTGTTGACCAGCGCGCGCGCGATGGCCACACGCTGGCGCTGGCCGCCGGAGAGCTCGTTGGGCTTGTGCATCATGCGGGGTTCTAGGTCCACCGCCCGCAGGGCCGCCTTGGCGCGCTCCAGGCGCTCTTCCGCCGGCGTCCCGTTGTAGATCAGCGGCAGCTCCACGTTGTGCAGCGAGGTGGCCCGCGCCAGCAGGTTGAAGGTCTGGAAGACGAAGCCGATCTCCTTGTTGCGGATGCGCGCCAGCTCGTCGTCGTCCAGCTCGCTGACCACTTGTCCGTTGAGCCAGTAGCGCCCCTTGCTGGGCGTGTCCAGGCACCCGATCAGGTTCATGAGCGTGGACTTGCCCGAGCCCGAGGGCCCCATGATGGCCACGTACTCGTTCTTGTCGATGCGCAGGTTCACTCCGCGCAGCGCGTGCACCTGCTGTTCCGAACCCATGTCATAGGTCTTCCACAGGTCCTCGGTGCCGATCATGCAGTGGTCGGGAGGGGCCACGGCGGCCTGCTGGTTCGCGCTCACCACCTCGGTGCTTGACATCCCTGTTTCTCCTGAACTGGGGCTTACCCGCAAACCGGGTTGCCGGTTAGACGCGCCGCCGCCGCCGACG
The DNA here is from genome assembly GCA_035519175.1 of Terriglobales bacterium. Classification (GTDB taxonomy): domain Bacteria; phylum Acidobacteriota; class Terriglobia; order Terriglobales; family Acidobacteriaceae; genus DASPRL01. The sequence goes on along the minus strand of DATIWW010000462.1, from coordinate 107 downwards.
TTAGGACGATTCTGCCGGTGCCGGCGTTTTCTCGACCTTGACCGCGCTGTTGTTCTTCAGTGTCCGCAGTACCTTGTAGCTCCCGGTCACGATCTCGTCGCCTTCCT
>DATIWW010000461.1:0-2019 GCA_035519175.1 Terriglobales bacterium | reverse complement strand
CCGCGCCTGTCGCGCCAGCACCGGTCGCGCCGCCCCCCGCGCCCGTGCCCCAAGTGTCGCAGGAGATGGCCGCCCCGCAGCAGCTTGGCGGCGCGGGTGGCGCCGCGGCCAAGGCTCTCAACCCCGACATCAGCGTGATCGGCGACTTCCTGGGCGCGGTGGGCAATCCCGCCAACCGGTACACGCCATCGCTCGAGATGCACGAGAGCGAGGTTGGCTTCCAGGAGATTATCGACCCCTACGCCCGCGCCGACTTCTTCATCAGCTTCGGCGAGCGCGGCGTGGAGGTGGAGGAAGGCTACCTGACGTTCACCTCGCTGCCCGCGGGATTGCAGGTCAAAGTGGGCAAGATGCGCGCCGCTTTCGGTAAGGTGAACGCCATGCACAACCACGTGCTGCCGTGGACCGACCGGCCGCTGGTGAACCAGAACCTGGTCGGTGGCGAGGATGGCATCGACGACGCCGGCCTGTCGCTCAGCCGCCTGCTGCCCGCGCCCAAGGGCTTCTTCCTGGAAGGCACGGCGCAGCTCTACCGCGGCGACAGCGACGGCGTGTATGCGGCGCGCAAGCGTACCGATGTCTCGACGGTCGAGCACCTGCGCCTCTACCGCGACCTGAATGAATCCACCAACCTGGACCTGGGCGGCTCGTTCTCGCGCGGGAAAAGCCCGTTCGCCGACGCGTGGAACCAGCTCTACGGCTTCGACGCGACGCTGCATTGGAAGCCCTTGCGGCGCGCGGTCTACCGATCGTTCATCGCGCGCTCGGAGGTGATCTGGGCGCGGACAGCGGTCAGTCCCGCGGTGGCCAATCCTTTCGCTCCGGGAGTGCCCCGGAGTATCATCACGCCCTTCGGCTATTACGTCTCCGCCGACTACCAGTTCCGGCGGCGGTGGTTCATCGGCGCCCGCTTCGACCGCTCGCAGCGCGGCGCGTGCCAGCCCACCTTCCCGTCGACGACTACGCCGTGCAACCTGCCGTTTACCTCGCTCGTCCAGGATACAGGGGGCTCGCTCCTGGTGACCTACTGGCCAAGCGAGTTCAGCCAGATTCGCGGCCAGTTGCGGCGCACGCGCTACGGCGACAGCTCCACCACCAACGAATTGCTGTTCCAGTTCATCTTCTCCATGGGCGCCCACGGAGCGCATCCCTTCTAAGGAATTCTCATGAAATCAAATCGTACGATTGCTGTTTTGGCCGCGCTGGCGGCCTCCGCCGGCGCTCACGCGGCCGGCAAGACCAACGTGATGTCTGCCACCGAAGACCTCGCCGCCATCGCGCGCGAAATCGGCGGCGACCAGATCACGGTGGATTCGATCGCCAAGGGCTACCAGGACCCGCACTTCGTCGAGCCCAAGCCCAGTTTCATCCTGAAGCTGCAGAAAGCCGATCTGCTGCTGGTCGTGGGCCTGCAACTGGAGATCGGTTGGCTGCCCCCGCTGATCACACAAAGCCGCAACGGAAAAATCCAGCCCGGCGGACTGGGCTACATGGACATGTCGCAGTACTGCCAGATCCTCGAGATTCCGCTGGGGCAGGTCACCCGCGCCATGGGCGACGTGCACCCGCTCGGCAATCCGCACTACTGGCTGGATCCCGACAACGGGCGGCGCATCGCCAAGGCGCTGGCCGATAAGTTCAGCTCCATGCAGCCGGCGAGCGCGGCCACCTTTGCCGCGCGCTACGCCGATTTCGACAAGCGCCTCACCGAGGCCGAGAAAGGCTGGCAGGCAAAGATGGCCCCTTACAAAGGCCGCAAAGTGGTCACCTATCATCGCTCCTGGCCGAATTTCTGCGAGCGCTTCGGGTTGAACGTGGTGGAATACGTCGAGCCCAAGCCCGGCATCCCGCCGACGCCCAACCACACCCTCGACGTCATCAACCTGATGAAGCGCGAGGGCGTGCGCCTCATCCTGGTGGAACCCTACTTCGATTTGCGGGCGCCGAACAAGATCGCGCAGGACGTGGGCGGACAGGTGTTGGTGCTCATGCCCAGCGTGGGCGGCGTCAAGGAGATCA
>DATIWW010000460.1:0-2599 GCA_035519175.1 Terriglobales bacterium | reverse complement strand
CCTGCCGCCTCGCGCCTTGGTGAGTATGACCATGGTCCGTCGCTCCCGGGAGTAACAGAGCAATTGCCGGACCAACCTCTCACCCCGTGAACGCGCTTGAAATCACGTTCTCTGCGGTCTCAGCGATCTCGGCCGTGAATTCACTTTTCAATGGCGCGGCGAACGTGGCCGCGGGCCAGGCGCAGACGGCGCTGGGCGGCAGAGCGGCTGAGGCCGCTCTTCAACATCACCAGGGCGACGGGCACGCTCATGCCGGCGGACTGGAGCGCGCGCCGGGCGCGGCCGCGCGAGACGCCCGCGGCCTCCTGCAGGATCCGCAGCCCGCGCTCCACCAGTTTCCGGTTTTTGGTGTGCACGTTGACCATCAGGTTGCCAAAGACGTAGCCCAGGCGGGCCATGGCGCCGGTGGAGATGAGGTTGAGCACCATCTTCTGCGCCGTGCCCGCCTTCATGCGGGTGGAGCCGGCGACGACTTCGGGCCCCACCGCGGTGACGATGGCGATATGGGCGGCGCGCGCCAGCGGCGAGCCGGGATTGCAGGTGACGGCCACGGTGCGGGCGCCGCGGCGCCGCGCGAACTCCAGGGCGGCTACGGTATAGGGGGTGCGTCCGCTGGCGGCCACGCCGACCACGACGTCGTCCTTCGCCGGCTTCTTCTTCGCTAGGTCGCGGCGGCCGCGCGCGGGGGAATCCTCGCTGACCTCGGTGGCGCGGCCCAGGGCGCGCGGGCCTCCGGCCAGGACGTACTGCACGCTGCGCGGCGCGATGCCGAAGGTGGGCGGGCACTCGGCGGCGTCGAGCGCGGCCAGGCGGCCGCTGCTTCCGGCGCCCACGTAGAGGAGCCTCCCACCGCGGGCGAGGGAGCGGGCCACGGCCTCGATGGCGCGGGCGATCTGCGGCAGGGCGCGGCCGACGGCGGCGGCCACCTTGGCGTCCTCGCGGTTGATGAGGCGTGCGATCTGGCGGGCGGACAGGCTGTCGAGGCGGGCGGCGGCGGGATTGCGCCGCTCCGTCCTCAGCTTCGCGATGGCCGCCGGCTTCTTCACTGGGTGAGCGCCTCCACCACCGCGTCGTGGAAGCGCGGGCGCATCTCCTTGATCTTCTGCGAGCGGCGGCCGGGCCAGGTGCGGTGCGTGAGCAGGACCACCGCCAAGTCGCGCTCGGGATCGATCCACAGCGAGGTGCCAGTGTAGCCGAGGTGGCCGAAGGCGCGGGCAGAGAAGTGGCGGCCCGACTGCGAGGGCGGGGAAGGCGTGTCCCAGCCCAGCGCCCAGGAGGAGCCGGGCAGGCCGCTGCGCCGGGTGAAGAGTGCGACGGTGTCGGCGCGCAGCAGAGGAGCGCCACCCGAGAGCAGGCAGTGCGCGAAGCGCGCCAAGTCGCCGGCGGGGGCGAACAGGCCGGCGTGGCCGGCGACGCCGCCCAGCACGCTGGCGTTCTCGTCGTGGACCTCGCCCTGGAGCACGCGACGGCGGAAGCTGCGGTCGTCTTCGCTGGGCGGGATCTTGGGGCGCAGCTCGGCGGGCGGACAGAAGAGGGTATCCGCCATGCCCAGAGGGCCGAAGATTTCGCGCCGGCAGAAGCGGTCGAGAGGCTCGTCGGCCAACTGCGCCAGCGCTTCGCCCAGCAGGATGAAGCCGATGTCGCTGTAGGCGGCGCGGGTGCCGGGCTCGGCTTCGAGCGGCGCGGCGAGGGCGGCGGCGAGCAGGTGCGCGGGCGTGGCCGCGCTCTCGAACAGGCGCAGGTAGGCGGGCAGGCCGGAGGAGTGATCGAGCAGCATGCGCAGCGTGACCTCGGCGCGCCGCGGATCGTGTTCCAGGAAGCCGGGGAGGATGCCGGCCAGCGGAGCGTCCAGGTCGAGTTGCCCGCGCTCGTAGAGCAGCATGGCCATGGTGGTGGTGGCCACCGGCTTGGTCAGCGAGGCCAGGTCGAAGATGGTCCCGGGAACGAGGGCCGGAGAGGCGGGCTCGTAGGTGAAGCGGCCTACAGCGTGGCTGGCGAGCAGCTTTCCGCGCTGCAGGACGGCGCCGGCGGCCCCGGGGAACGCGCGCTGCTCGATGCCCTCCGCCAGCACCGCCCAGGCGCGGGCGAAGATGCGTTCCTGGTCCTGAAAGTGGGGAAGCGGGGCGCCGGCGTGGCGGTGAGGTGTCAGAGTGGGATCGCCCGACGTTGGATTTGCTCGGGCGATTTATAACACAGCGGGGAACGCTTTGGGCGCGGGTGCGCCCGCGACCTCACGCCGCCGCGCGCCGCCGCCAGGAGAGCCGGCAGGCAGCGGGAGGGCAGTACTCATAGAGCACCGGTCCTACGCTCTCGACCACGCCGCAGGACACGGCGGTCAGGGCCAGCAAGCAGCGCAGGCAGAGGCAGGGAAAATGCGCGTCGCCGCCCGCGCGCAGAAAGGCGGTCACCGGCTTGGGATGACGCACGGCCGCGCCGCACTGGGTGCAGCGCCCGCCGCCGCGCAGCCGGAAGGCCAGCTCCAGGTATTCCTCGAGGAAGCGGGCGCGGGCGCGCCGCATCTCCTCCCAGTCGCCCTGGGCGGCGGAAGCAAGATAGGCGCGGATGGCGGCGCGAAAGCGCTCGCGTTGCCGACGAACAG
>DATIWW010000459.1:0-7777 GCA_035519175.1 Terriglobales bacterium | reverse complement strand
TGCCCGGGGCGACCTCGCCAGGGGCTTCCTTGGAGGGCGGCGCCGCGCCCAACTGCGGCGCCAGGATCTTCTGCTGGATGAGCGCGAGCGCCTGGGCGGAGCTGGGATTGGCGGAGGCCAGGTAGAAGCCGGCATCGTCGGGAGCCAGGCGCAGGACCTCGGCGACCCCGGCTTCGTTCTGCTTGACGGTGGCGTCGTCGGTGGCGGGCGCCTGCGCGCGCAGCAGCACGCGCTCCTCGCGGTACTCGCCGGCGGAGCGCCGCAGGTCGCTGATGGCGGCGCTGTACTGCTTCAGCTCGGTGATGTTCTGCTGGATCCAGTAGGTGCGGAAGTGCGGGGTCTTGACCAGCAGCGGCAGGTTGAGCACCAGGCGCAGGTCGCCGGGGGAGCCGGCGGCGCGCGCGGCCTGGTCGAACCAGCCCTCGGAGGCCACGGTGCGGCCCTGCTGGCCGTTGATGAGCTGGATGGCGCCCGCGATCAGGTCCTCGCGCGTGGCCAGGAGCAGGTAGTCGCCGGCCACGCCGAAGCAGACCATGCGGCCGGACTGCGGATCGGTGCGCACGTAGTAAGCGACGCCGGCCACGCTGCGGGGCTGGAAGTCGCCGCGCTTCTGCCAGAGCTGGCTCTGCATGGCGCGCGCCGAAGGCATGCGGGTGAGATAGAGGAACTCGAGCTTGCCGATGTCGTAGAGGGCGAGCGCGGACTGGCCGCCGGCCACCTGGTCGACCAGCGCCATGTCGGGCGGGACGCCGGCGGCGTCGGCGAACTCCTTCTGCGCCTGCTCCAGGCGCAGCAGGAGCCGCGAGCGGGAGAAGACCTGGTAGTTGTCGCTCTTGAGCCACGCCTGCTTGGTGGCAGAGGCGTTCCAGTCCTTCACCAGGGAGGAGAAGTCGTTGGCCTGGAGATAGAGCAACGGCCCGGCGGGAACCAGTTCGGCCATGGGGCGGGTAGCTTGCGCGCGGGCGTGGAAGAAAGCAATGGTAGCCAGGCCGAGGACCATCGCCAGAGCGAGCGAGATCGCCAGGGATCGTTTCACAGCGCACCTCCTGACCGCGCCGGGGCCGATGGCTTCTTGCGTGGGGGCGGAGGCGCGGGGCGCGCGGCCTGCGCCACCAGCCGCGGACGCACCACGCGGTCCTGCTCCAGGGCGTCGTGGATCACGGGAGCGCGCGACTGGTTCCGCTTCACCCGGGCCAGGCGCACGTCCACGGAAGCCAGCGCCTTGCGCAACGCGGCGCGCGCGGCCCCGTCCGGCTGCAGCCGGATGGCGGAACGGTACTGCTGCTGCGCCGGCGCGAGCTGGTCGAGCCTGTCGTAGGCGCGGGCCACGTCGGCAGCCATGGCGGCTTGCTGCGCTGCGCTGAACTGCCCGCCCACCAGGAAGCGCTCGCGCCCAGAGAGATATTCCTGCGGCTGGGGGACGGCTTCCGCCGCCGGCGCCTCGGCCTCAGGTTCCGCAGAGGTGTCGGCTTCCGCGCTCTGGTCGCTCCCTTCCTCCGGCTGCGCCTCTTCTTCCTCCGGGGCCTGATCAGCGGGCGCGGCGGCCTCGCGGTAAGCCGCGAAGGCGCCGCCCGCCATGACCGGCTGGGCGACGGCGACGGCGAGTTCGTAACGTCCGGCCTCGACGGCGCTGTGCAAGAGCAGCGGCCGGGCCTCGTCGCCGGTGGGACGCAGGGCCAGCGCCTCGCGCAGCAGCTTGATGCGCGTGTCTTTGTCCTTGTTGAGGGCCGTGGCTTCGGCGGCCTCTTCACGAGCCTGGAAGTAGAAAGGCTGCTGGGCTTCAGCCGGAGTGATAGCGGTGCCGCGGGCCAGCAGCGCCAGTTCCCCGCTGCCGGGAGTTCCGGCTGGACACTTGGCTTGAGCGCAGGCCAGGGCGGCGGAGATGCGGGTGGCGTAGGGCTGGTCGCCGGCGGCGGCGGCCGCTGCCAGGGTCTTCTGGGATGCCTCGACTTCCTCGCCGGCCTTCAGGCGCATCTCCGCGAGCTGCACCTTGGCGGCAGCGTCCCAGGGCGTGGCCTGGACGTAGTCGGCGAGAAACGAGGCAGCCTCGGCGGGATGACCCTTGCCGGCCAGCAGCGTCGCGGCCTGCGGCATGCCTTCGAAGGAGGCGCCGGTGACCAGCACCATGCGGCGCAGCAGGGCGACGGCGCCGGGGACATCGCCGCGATTGAGCCTGATCTCGGCCAGGCCCAGGAAGTTGGCGGGCGTGAGATCGTGGGCCTCGATGGCCTGGCTGTAGACGATCTCCAGCAGCTTGTCGGCGGTGGCCTGGTCCTTGTCGGCGGCCAGGGCGGTGGCCGCGGTCTTCAGGTCCTCCCCGCCGGGCAGCTTGTTGGGATCGCTGCGATAGCTGTCGAGCAGGGCGTCGAGGCGGCCGGCGCGGGCGGCGATGCGGATGGCCAGGATGTTGGCCTGGCTCGCCTCGGAGCGGCGCGTCTCCTCGGGGAGAGCGTCGAGCGCGGCCTGGGCGCGGTCGGCCTGCTGGGTATCGAGCAGGTAGCTGATCCACTTGAACTGCCAGCGGCGCCACTCGCCGAGGGCGGCGTCGTGGGCCTCGCCGCGCGACGAGCCTGCGGCGTCCTGCGCCAGTTGCAGGATGCGCTGATAGATGGGCTCGCGCTGCGCGCCGGGGATCCAGCGGGCGTCGACGAGGTTGCTCAGGAACTCGAGTTCGTTGGGAGCGACGTGGGCGAGGTCGAGGATCCAGGCCATGCCGGCGGCGGGATCGCCCGAGGCGCTCATGGCGCCGCGTAGCAACGGGTCCACCTGGTAGGTCCCGTTGCGTTGGATGTAATCGCGCAGCAGGCGGTCGGCGTCGGGGCGCAGCATGGGAAGCAGCTTGCGCGTCCCGATGCGCACCATCACGCGCTGCACCTGCGACCAGAAGGCGGCGGGGGCGCGCCCGGAGTTCTGTTGGCGGTCGAAGGCGGCCAGGGCCTCCTTCCAGTGGGCGGTGGCCGCGTCGTGCTTGCCCTGCGTCCACAGCACCATGGCCATACGGTCGTGGACCACGCCGGCGTCGGGATGCAGTTCGAGAGCGTGCTGATAGTCGGCGAGGGCGGGCTCGTAGGCCCCCTTCTCGTCGTAGTACTCGGCCAGGGCCTCGTAGGCGGCGGCGCGGCCGGGAGTGTGTTCCAGCTCGGCGGCGAGGAAGTCCTCGGGATCGCCGCGCTTGCTGATGCTCTCGTACTCGCCGTAGCGGGAGCCGTAGTAGAACCAGATGTCGCCCGCGAGCTGCTGGTCGCGGTCCACCGGCTTGCCCAGCCGCTCGCCGATGACCATGGAACCCAGGGCGGATTGGAAGGCGGTGTCCACCTGGGCGCCGCTGTCGGAGAAGTAGAGGCCGGCGAGAGCGGAGTAGGCCTTGGCCCACACCGGCTGCTCGGACTTGGCGCGGGCAGCCACCGCCTGCTGGGCCAGGCCGGCGCTGCCGTGGGCGAGGACGTACTGGACGGCGGGATCGCGGTACTCCGGCCAGCGGCCGCCGGCTACCTGCACCAGGCGCGCCGGATCGCGGGCCAGCAGCAGTTCGAAGTAGCGCTGCTGCACCGAGCCCAGCGAGCGCAGGCTATAGAGCTGGGTGAGCACGCGCAGCTCGGAGGCCACATTGCCGGAAGCGCGATAGTCGGCGGCAGCGTCCTGCAGCGGGGCGGTGCTGCGCTGCTTGGCGGGCTGGCGCGGATAGTAGACCTCCATCTGCACGCCCAGCTCGTCGAACCGGGTGCGGCGCCTCTGCAATTCGACCAGGCGCTGGTACTGGGCGCCGGCTTCAGGCTGGCCGGCATAGTCGAGCAGGAGTTCGTCGCGCCAGCGCGCTTCCTGGTCGGCGAGGCCGGCGGCCTGCGCCAGCGGGACCAGCAGGTCGCGGAGATCGTCCTGGCCGGCGGCGGGCTTCTGCTTGTCGAGGAAAGAGGCGAAGGAAGCCTTCTCCTCGGGGGTGAAGTAGCGGTTCACGTCGGCGCCCATCTCGCGCAGGGCGGCCTGCAGGCCGGAGAGCGCGTTCTCGCGGCGGCGGGTGTCCTGGGCCTTCTGGACAGCGGCCTGGTCGGCGGCCGCGCCCCCGCTCCGCTCGTGCCCCTCGGTGAACGCGCCTTGGGTCGCGCTCGAGAAGACGCTGCTGCTGGGATGGAGGGCAGCCTCGCGGGCGGCGAGCAGGCGAGCATAGGCCGGCTCCTGCTGGCGCAGGCGCGTCATGATGCGGGCGTAGAGCTGGACGCCGGAGAGGTTGCGGGGATCGGCGAGCAGGTCGTCGCGGGCGACCTCGAGGCCGTGCTCGGCATACTCGCGCGCCTGCGGCAGCATGTTCCAGCCTTCCAGGCGGCGCGCCACCTCGAAGTAGTTCTGCGGGCGCTCGGGGCGGCCTTCGATGAACGCCTTGCGCAGGGCGACGACCGCGTCGTCCGTGCGACCTTGGCGCGCGCGCACCGCGGCCAGCTTTTCCTGCCACTGAGGATCGTGGTAGGCGAGGTCGTAGAGCTTCTGGTAGTCGGCGGCAGCATCGTCGAAGCGCAGCAGGCGCTCTTCCAGGGCGGCACGCGCGCTGCGCAGGTCCACGCGGTCGGGACGGATGGCGCTCGCCTTGGCATAGTCGTCGATGGCGGCCGGGTAGTCCTCGAACTGCACCTGGAGGCGCGCCAGCACCATGGGCCAGCGGTAGTCCTTGGGCGAGTCGGCTGCGGTCTTGGTGTAAAAGGCCAGCAGCTTGTCCTTCAGGTTGTACTTGAGGGCGTAGAGGGCGGCCTCGGTGGTGAGCGCGTCGTCGTCGGGATACTTGTTCAGGATCTCGATGTACTGGTCCACGGCGGCGTCGGGCTGCTTGAGCTGGGTGAGGGCGAGGATGAGGCCGCGGCGCAGGGTAGCGACGCGGGCGTTGAGCTCGTCCTTGGCCATGGGGGCCTGGCGGAAGGCCTGGATCTTGGCGAGATAGAAGTCGCGCAGGCCGGCAGGATCGTTGGCGCGGCCGTAGGTATCGGCCAGCGCGGCCAAGGTCTCGGCGTCGTAAGGCGAATCGGCGAGTAGCGCGGTGAGGAGCTGGCGCGCCTGGTCGTACTTGCCGGCGTCGGTGGCCTTGCGCGCCGCCTCGAACTGGAACTGCTTCTTGAGCGCGGGATAGGCGCGGCCCGAGGCCTCAAGCAGCACGGCCAGGGCGCGGTCGGGCTGCTTGGTGCGCCAATAGAAGTCCACGGTGGAGCGGACCACGCCCAGGATCATGGGGTTGTCTTTGTAGATGGCCTCGTAGTTGCGCTGGGCCGCGGCCAGGTCCTTCTTGCCTTCGTAGTAGCGGGCCAGGGCGAAGCGCAGGCGCAGGCGGTCGACGGGATCGTTAGTGAGCGAGGCGCGGCGCTCCAGCGATGCCTGCTGCACCGCGTCGAAGCCCTGCTGCTGGGCGATGGATTCGATGTGCTCCAGCAGGTCGAAGTTGGTGGCGTTGGGCACCATGGAGGCCAGCAGCGCCTCCAGGTCCTTGGGCCGGTTCTGCGCCTGGAGCACGGCGATGCGCAGGTCGAGGGCCTGGTTGGAGGGATTGGCGCCGCTGACCGCCTGGGCGGTGGACTGGTCGACCAGATCGCGAGTGGCGGGACGGCGGGCCAGTTCGAGCAGGCGCGACTGCGAGGTCCCGGCCTCGCCGGCGAGCGCGCCCTTGGTGTATTCCGCGACCGCGCGCGCGTAGTCGCGCTTGCCCTCGTAGGCCGCGCCCTCCTCGTAGGAGTAGAGCGCGGGATCCTTGAGCTTCGCGCGGCCCTGCTCCATCAGGCGCAGGGCGTCGTCGAAGAGGTAGTAGTCCCAATAGACGGTGGCGGCCGAGAGGTAGCCGGCGGAGTCGCCGGGGGCGGTGGTGGCCATGCGGTCCCAGTAGGGCATGGCTTCGCGGAACATCTCGCGGTCGGCGTAGATGTCGCCGATGCGGGCCAGGGTGTCGCGGTCGCCGGGCTGGTACTGCGCGATCTTCTCCTCGATGGCGACCGCGCGGGCGGTCGAGGCGGGATCGAAGTAGGCCAGCGAGCGGTAGAGGGTGGAGGCATTGCGGGCGATGCCCAGGTCGGTGGGATAGGCCTGGGCGAGCGCGCCCAGGACGGGCGCGGCGGCCTCGAAGTGCGAGCGCCAGGCTTCGCCCTGGGCCAGCAATTGCGCGGCGGCCGGGCTCTGCTGCACCAGGCCGTCCCAGTCGGCGGCGCGGGCGGCGTCGTTCTGGCGCACACCGGCCAGCTCCTGCTCCAGGCGGCCTTGGGCAGACAGGAAGGCGAAGTACTGGGCGCGCAGGTCGTCGTCGTAGAACCAGTACTGGCGGAGGAGCTGCTCCCAGGCGGCGAGGTCTCTGGTGGGCGGCGTCTGATACGCGCTCAGCAGGTTCTGGACGAAGACGGGGTTGTGCGGAAAGCGCTGGTGGGCGTAGAGGTTCAACTGCAGCGAGAGCGCAGCGCTGCCGCAGCAGGACCTCTGGAAGTAGTCCGCCAGATCGCTGCCGGAGAAGATGCCGGTCACCTGCCGGGTGAGGGCCTCGTAGTCGGACTCGCGCTTCTGCCGCAGGTACCAGCGGGCCAGCTTCTGGTACCAGGTAGGCTCGGGGAACTGCTGGATGGCGCGGCGATAGGCTTGCTCGACCTGGTCGTCGATCTTGTTCTGCTGCAGGAAATTGGCGAGCCGCTCGTAGAGGCCGGGATCGTTGGGATTGCGCTCGATCTCGCGGCGGTAGAGCGCCAGGGCATCGGGCAGGCGCTGGAGCGCGACCAGGCGCGCCAGATAGCGGTCGAGCACGCGGGCGTACTCCTCCGAGCGCGGCCCGGCCTTGCCGGTGGTGGGCGCGGCGCCGACGGCAAAGGCCCGGCGCTGCGGCTGCTGCGCCGATTGCGACGCGGCTTCCTGGCCTTCTTCCCCGCCCTCTTCGCCGGCTTGCTCGCCTTCCTGGGCCTGACCGGCGGCCTCGCCTTCGGGTGCGGCCTCGGGCGCAGGCTGCTCGGGCCGGTACTCGTCGAGGCCGGCGGCGCCCAGGGGCACGCCGCCGGACTTCTCCGCCAGTTCCTTGAGCAGCGAGTCGTAGATGGCGAACTCGTCGGCGGTCTGGTTCTTGCGGGCGTAGGCGTCGGCCATAAGCAGCGCGACGTGGGTGCGCTGGGGCGCGTTGGGGAAGGCGGCCAGGAAGTCGCGGCCGCCGCGGATCACGCCATCGCTCTCCCCGTAGTTGGCGTAGGCGTCGAGCAACTGCGCGCGCAGGGCGGGACGCTCCGTCGAGTTGGGGAAGCGCTGATCGAACAGGGCCAGCAGCTCCGAGGCCTTGGCGCGATGGAAGTAGGGCGTGGAAGCGCGCTCTTCGTCGGCGAACTTGTACGCCGGCTCGGTGTCGTTGAGGATGAGGGAGAGGATGCCGTTGAGGAAGCCGGGGCCGCGGTCCAGGGTGGCGATGTCCTGGTACAGGGAGAGATCGCCGGCGCCCAGCCGCAGGTTCTGTTCGGGAGCGCTGAGCAGCAGGTTGGCCAAGCCGCCCAGGGCCTTTTCCTGGGCGGAGGCATCGGCGCCGGGCAGGCTGTAGAGGGCGTAGTAGTAGCGCGCGGCCTCGTTGTAGTCGTGGACGCCCTCGGAGAGGCGGGCCAGGGTGTAGAGTTCGTCGGCGCTCCAGTTGGCCTTGCGCGCCTCCTTCTTCATGCGGAAGTCGGAGAGCGCGCGGCCGGCGGCGGGCAGGTTGCCCTGCTGCTGGTAGTAATAGAAGACGCGGGTGGCGGCCTTGAGGTCATCGGGGTTGGCGGCCTGGGCGGCGCGGGCGCGGTCGAGGAAGGCGCGC
>DATIWW010000458.1:0-6287 GCA_035519175.1 Terriglobales bacterium | reverse complement strand
CACGGCCGGGGTCTACGTGGTGGCGCGGTCTCATCTTATTTATGACCGCGCCCCCGACGCGCTGCTGGCGGTCGCCGTGGTGGGCTGCCTGACCGCGCTCTTTGCCGCCACCCTCGGCATGGCCCAGAACGACATCAAGCGCGTGCTGGCCTACTCCACCATCTCCCAGCTCGGTTACATGTTCATGGCTTGCGGCGTGGCCGCGTACTCGGCCGGCATCTTCCACCTGATGACCCACGCCTTCTTCAAGGGCCTGCTCTTCCTGGCGGCGGGCTCGGTGATCCACGCCGTGGGCGGCAACCAGGACATGCGCTACATGGGCGGCCTGCGCACCCGCATCCCCTGGACCTTCTGGACCATGACCGCGGCTACGCTGGCCATCGCCGGCGTGCCCCTGTTCAGCGGCTTCTTCTCCAAGGACGAGATCCTGTGGAAGGCCTACAGCAACGCCGCGGGGAGCTGGGTGCTGTGGGCGCTGGGGCTGCTGACCGCCTTCCTGACCGCGTTTTACATGTTCCGACTGTGGTTCCTGACCTTCTTCGGCGAATTCCGCGGCGCGCAGGCGCCCGACGCCCACGGCCACGAGCCCCACATCCACGAGAGCCCCAAGATCATGCTGGTGCCGCTGGTGATCCTGGCGGTGCTCTCGGTGGTGGGCGGCTACCTCGGCTGGCCCGGGCACAGCCTCTTCGACAAGTTCCTCAGCGAGGTCTTCCCTGCCGCCGCCGAAGCCGGCGAGCATGCTTTCAGCGAGAGCCTGCTCATGACCCTCTCTGTGGTGGCTGCCGCACTCGGCATCTTCCTGGCCTGGCTGCTCTACCACCGCCGCCGTGACCTGCCGGAGAAGATCGCGGCGCGCCTGGGCGGGATCTACACGGCGGTCGCCAACAAGTACTACGTGGACGAGGGCTACCACGCCGCCTTCGTGCAGCCGGTGGTGGAAGGGGCGCGGCGCATCCTGTGGCGCGCCATCGATCAGAAGGCCATCGACGCCACCGCCGAGGACGGCGCCCGCTCCGCCGGCCTGGTCTCCGACGCCCTGCGCCGCATGCAATCGGGCAACCTGCGCTCCTACGCCGGCTGGGTGGCCGCCGGGGCCGCCCTGGTGGGGCTTTACATGATCTGGTTGGGGGTGCGATGAACTCTCTCCTCGCCAGCCTCGACCGCAACATCCTCACCCTGGTGACCTTCCTGCCGCTGGCGGGGGCGCTGCTGTTGCTCCTGGTGCCACGCCGCGACCGCGACATCCGTTGGCTCGCCCTCATCGTCACCCTGGGCACCTTCCTGCTCTCCCTGCACCTGCCGGCGCGCTTCCACGCCGGCCAGCCCGGCTTCCAGTACGAGGTCAATCAGAGCTGGGTCACGTCGCCGCCCATCCACTATCACCTGGGCGCCGACGGCATCTCGATGTGGCTGGTGCTGCTCACCACCTTCCTCTCGCCGCTGTGCGTGCTCATCTCCTGGAAGTCGGTGCAGGACCGGGTGAAGGAGTTCTTCCTGCTGCTGCTGGTGCTGGAGACGGCCATGATCGGCGTCTTCCTGGCCCTCGATCTCTTCCTCTTCTACGTCTTCTGGGAAGCCACCCTCATCCCCATGGCGCTGATCATCGGGATGTTCGGGCACGAGCGCCGCGTCTACGCCGCGGTGAAGTTCTTCCTGTTCACCATGATCGGCTCGGTGTTCATGCTGGCCGCCATCCTCTGGCTCTACGCCCAGACCGGCAGCTTCGACTACGTCACGCTGCAGGAGGCCATCCGCCTCGGCCACCTCCCGCACCTGCACAGCGCCATGCTCTGGCTCTTCCTGGGATTCTTTATCGCCTTCGCGGTGAAGGTGCCGCTTTTCCCCTTCCACACCTGGCTGCCCGACGCCCACTTCGAGGCCCCCACCGCCGGCTCCGTCATCCTGGCGGGGGTGCTGCTCAAGATGGGCACCTACGGCCTGTTGCGCTTCAACGTCGGGCTCTTCCCCGACGAGTCACGGGTGCACGCCCCCTGGATCGCCGTGCTCGCCATCATCGGGATCATCTATGGCGCGCTGGTGGCCATGGTGCAGCCCAACCTGAAGAAGCTGGTGGCCTACTCCTCGGTCAGCCACCTGGGCCTGGTGGTGCTGGGCATCTTCACCTTCACCGCCGCCGGCACCGACGGCGCCGTCTATCAGATGCTGAACCACGGCGTCTCCACCGGCGCGCTGTTCATGCTGGTGGGCATCCTCTACGAGCGCCGTCACACCTTCGACCTCCAGCAGTTCGGCGGCCTGGCCACCCCCATGCCGGTGTACGCCACCTTCTTCCTCTTCATCACCCTCTCTTCCATCGGGCTGCCGCTGCTCAACGGCTTCGTGGGCGAGTTCCTGGTGCTGAGCGGGGCCTTCCAGGCGCGCATGCTCTACGGCATCCTGGGCGCCACCGGCGTGATCTGGAGCGCCGCCTACATGCTGTGGATGTACAAGCGCGTCTTCTTCGGGGAGGTGACCAACGAGGCCAACCAGGCGGCCCCCGACCTTTCCGCCCGCGAGCGCATCGCGCTGTGGCCGGTGGCGCTGGCCGCCCTGGCCATGGGGGTCGCGCCCATGCTGTGGCTGGCTTCCATCGATCCCGCGGTCGGGGCCATCGTGCGCTCCGCCGCGCCCGTCCTCGCCCGGATGGTGGGCCCATGAGCGCCATCACCATCCTCGACTACGTGCGCATCCTGCCGGAGCTCACTCTGGCCCTCTTCGGCGTGCTCATCATGGTGGCCGACCCGCTGCTGGGCGAGCAGCGCGCGCGTCCCCTGGGCGTGATCGCGCTGCTGGGGACGCTGGCCTCGCTCGCCGCCACCACCTGGCAGGCCCAGCATCCCGGCCCTGCCTGGTTCGGCATGGTGCGCGTGGACAGCTTCAGCCTCTTCTTCCACGTGGTGATCGCGCTGGTGGCGCTGGTGGTGGTGCTGGTCTCCTTCGAGTACCTGGAGGCGCAGGAGATCCGCCAGGGCGAGTACTACGCCCTGATCCTTTTCGGCGCGGTGGGCATGATGCTGATGTCCTCGGCGGTCGAGCTGGTGCTGATCTTCATCGCGCTCGAGATCTCCTCCATCTCCACCTACGTGCTGGCGGGCTTCCGGCGGCGCGCCGCGGCGAGCGCCGAGTCTTCCCTCAAGTACTTCCTGCTGGGCTCCTTCGCCACCGCCTTCTTCCTCTACGGGGTGGCGCTCATGTTTGGCGCCACCGGCTCCACCGAGATCGCCGCCATCGCGCAGGCGCTGCGCGCCGGTGGGGCGACGTCCCTGGTCTACTTGGGCGTGGCGCTGATGCTGGTGGGCCTGGGCTTCAAGGTCGCGGCCTCGCCCTTCCACGTCTGGACCCCGGATGTCTACGAAGGCGCGCCCGCACCGGTGGTGGGGCTGATGTCCACCGCGCCCAAGGCTGCCGCCTTCGCGGTGCTGCTGCGCGTGCTCTTCGCCGCCGACTCCCCCGGCTGGTTCTGGCCGCTGTGGCTGGCCGCCGCCCTCTCCATGACCCTGGGCAACCTGGGGGCGCTGGTGCAGTCGAACGTGAAGCGCCTGCTGGCCTACTCCTCCATCGCGCACGCCGGCTACCTGCTGGTAGCCTTCGCGGCCTCGAGCGAGATCGGCGTCTCCGCTGCCATCTTCTACGCCGCCGCCTACGCCGCCATGAACGTGGGCGCGTTCGCCGTGGTCAGCCACTTCGCGGGCGCGGGCGAGCGCTACGTCGAAATGGACGACTACGCCGGGCTGGGCCGCCGCTCCCCCGTCCTGGCGGCCGCGCTCACTCTCTTCCTGCTCAGCCTGATCGGGATTCCCGTGACCGGAGGCTTCTTCGCCAAGCTTTACGTCTTCAGCGCCGCCCTCCAAGCCAACCTGGTGGGGCTGGTGGTGCTGGGAGTGGTCAACAGCGCGGTGGGCGCCTACTACTACCTGCGCCTGATCGTGCTCATGTACATGCGCGAAGGGAACGAGGAGCAGCCTGCCATCCGCGTCCCCGCCGGACTGGCGGCGGGCTTGGCCCTTAGCGCCGCCGCCACTCTTTACTTAGGAGTCTGGCCGCAGCAGGTCCTGACCTACGCGCTTGAGTCCGCTTCTGCGCTGCTGCATTGAATTGCAGAATGCAGACGCTAGCCCCGGACGCAGCGCGCCCGGCGCGCGCGGCCGAGCGGGAGCGCCCGTCGACCGCGAGCTAGCGCGCACAAAGCAAAACGCCTATGCCCAACGGCATAGGCGTCTTACCGCGATTCCTTGAACCCTTACTTCAGCTTGAGGAAGATGATCGCCAGGGTGTAGAGCGCCAGCGACTCGATCAGCGCCAGTCCCAGGAACAGGGCCAACTGGATGCCGGGGCGGGCGGCGGGATTGCGCGCCAAGCCTTCGGCTACGGCGGCCGCAACCTTGGCCTGTCCCAGGGCGCAGACCGAGGAGGCCAGCGCCATGGAGAAGCCGGCGGTGATGTAGATCCATTTCATGTCGCTGGCAGGAGCGGCGCCGGGGCCGCCCTGGGCGAACGCGGGGGCGGCCACGAACAGCACCGCCAGGGTCAGAAGCACGAACACTGTCTTGCGCATGTTGCTCTCTCCTTATGAATTGCCGCCAGGAGGTGGTTGACGCCATCCTGGTGCAGGCGCCCTCACACTGAACGGCTGGACTCCGTACCTGGTTTCCCTCTAATAGCCACGCCGGACCGAAATCACGACCTCGTATCCCGCCTCGCACAGGATGCCGGCGACCGGCAGGCACAGGCCCGCCAGAAGACCGTAAACACTGGCTGCGGAAATCGTGAATATAGCATACGCTGCCGCGGCCACCAAAAAGTAGCGCAGCAGGAAGCGCAGGACGATGCCGGTGGCTGGCTGCGGCCGCCCCGAGCGGGTGATGCGGTCGGCCAGCGCCTCCACCCCGCGCTTCAGCCAGTGGAAGTTGACGAAGGCGACCAGGCCGCCGGCCACGTAGCCCAGGGCGAAGCGCGCGCCCGCCTTCCACCACAACAGCGGCAGCGCCGCCAAGCCCAGCGCCAGCAGGAAGCGCTCCATGCGGCGGTAGGCGCCGGAGTAGAAGGCCTCGGCGGCCGGCGGAGGCGACGGTGGCGGCGTCTCGCTCAAGGGTTCACCCGCGGGCTAGCGCTTTTCCTCATCGGAGGTGGCGGTCCTGACCAGCTCATAGAAACCGGCGGCGATACCCAGCAGCAGCCCCGCGATCTCCATCCAGGTAGTGTGGAAGCGGCGGTCCAGCCAGCTTCCCAGCAGCCATCCCAGCACCGTGCACGCCGGCAGCACCAGAGCGAGCTGGCTGTAGCGCGCGAACTGCACCAAGGGGCTCTTCCGAGGCGGCTTGGGTTCTTCGGGCATGCGCCCGCCTCAGCGGATCAGGCTGGCCAGCGAACTGGACTGCGCCAGGTGCACCGACCAGGTGGCCGCGCTGATGAACCACTCCGGGAAGAGCCCGATGCCGATGGTGGCGGCGGCGGTCACCGCCAGGGCCAGGCCCATGCCGGGCGAAAGATGCACCGGCTCGGCGTCCAGCGCCGGCCGCATGAACATGGCATTCACGATGCGCAGGTAGTAGTAGAGCGCCACCGCGGCGTAGGCCACCGCCAGCACCGCCAGCGCGTAGTGCTGCGTCTGGATCAGGGAGAGGAAGATGAAGTACTTGCCATAGAAGCCGGCCAGGGGCGGGATGCCCGCCAGCGCCAGCAGGAAGACCATCATCAGCAGGGCCTCGCCCGGCGCCTTCTGGTAGAGCCCGCTGATGTCGTCGATCTCGTCGCCGATGATGGCGCGCCGCCGCAGCGAGGTGATCACCGCGAACGCCCCCAGGTTCATGAAGGTGTACACCATCAGGTAGAACAGGATGCCCTGGATGCCGGTCGCGTTCCCCGCCACCAGGCCCAGCAGCATGTAGCCCACGTGCGAGATGGAGCTGTAGGCCAGCAGGCGCTTGAGGTTGCTCTGGGTGAGCGCCGCCAGGTTGCCCACCGTCAGCGTGACCACGGCGACGAAGATGAGCATGGGCAGGTAGAGCCGCTGCAGCGGGTAGAAGCCGGCGAGGAAGATGCGCAGCAGCAGGGCCCAGGCCGCCGCCTTCCCCGCCACCGACATGAAGCCGGTGATGGAGGTGGGCGCGCCCTCATAGGCGTCGGGCGCCCACTGGTGGAAGGGGACGGCAGCGATCTTGAAGAGCAGGCCGGTGGCAGTGGTCAGCAGCGCCAGCACCACGATGGGATCGGCGCCCCGGCTGGAGACGGCCACCGCCAGTCCCTTGGCCACGTCGCTCAGATTGGTGCTGCCTCCCGGCTGG
>DATIWW010000457.1:0-4104 GCA_035519175.1 Terriglobales bacterium | reverse complement strand
CGTGGAAGCGCAGCATGAACTCGTCGTAGGCGCTGCGGTCGGGCGCGGGGATGCCCACCGCGCGCGCCACCGCTCGCGCATTGCGGGCGAAGGGACGCCAGGGCGCCGCGCCCCGCGCCGCGAACCTCCGCAATCCCGCCTGGATGGCCAGCCGCGGCGCCAGGTGGTGGAAGGGCTCGGCGCAGCGCCACACCCGCGGCGCCTGCGGATGGATGTTGGTGAACACCCGCAGGATGCGCGCCCCGCGCGTGGGCCGGGTGGGGAAGGCGTCCACGTGCAGCAGATCGTTGCGCTTGTGCAACGGCAGGTCGCGCCCCGCCTCCTCCAGTGGCCGGAAGCTGGCGAAGTCGAGCGCCAGCCGCCCGGCATAGGGGCGGAGGAAGTCCTCCAGGAAGCGCGTGGCCTCGGCCGAATAGTGCCGCAAGATGCCGTGCAGCCGCTCCGTGTCCTCGCGGCTCTCGCTGGAGGTGCCGCGCATCACGTCCTGGCGCGGCCGGTAGGAGATGTTCTTGTGGAAGCGGGATTCCGTCTGCCGCTGCGAGATGAGGAAAGCGCGATCGTCGGCGGGCAGGTTGAAGGGCGCGCCCGCGAAGTACAGGATGCGGCCCTCTTCCAGGGCGCGGCAGCACGCGAAGGCGCGCGCCCCCGCATCGCTCGACGCCGCCCAGCCGCCGGGATAGCGGTAGTCGTCGATCCCGAGCAGCGGCGAAGATGGAGGCGCTGGTTCCATGGGGAATCGTCCGGCCGCGCCCAGTGTAGCACCGCCAGCGCGGCGATTTGACGTGCGCGGGCGGGCTGGGTAGTCTTAACTTGCCATGGCGGTGAAAGCGGTCCAGCTCGGCCAGGTCTGGCGCAGCGACGAGAACGGGGTGAACTTCCTGGTCACCAAGCTCTACAACGAGGTCTTCACCCAGTACGCCATCCTGCGCCGCGCCGACGCCAATGCCGCCACCCAGGACACCGTGCGCGTCAAAGTGGAAAAGAGCGCGGATGGCGCCACCCTGCCCGGCTACACCTTCACCCAGGAAAGCGGGGATTTTTAGAGCCGGCCCAGCGGGGCCCGCCGTTCCCAGGAACCCAGTCATGATGGAACCCTTCAAGTGCCCGCACTGCGGCAGTCACAACTACGTGATCGTGCTCAGCGGCTGTCAGATCACCGGGGGAATGCTGGAGGAGATCTTCGAGTGGGACGAGGCCAACCACGCCTATGTCTCCAGCGGCTCCATGCTGGTGGAGAGCGAGTCGCTGGAGAACGAGGGAGCGGAGGCCGTCTGCTCCGGCTGCGAGAAGGACGTTTCCGACGAGGTGGCCGCTTACGAGCAGTCGCTGCCGCAGGAGAGCGAACCGCCGCCGGGCGTGGCCGAGGCCTAGCGTGACTTCCTCGAGGCGAGACGCCACGGGATGATCGCCAAGCTGCTCAAGCTGCTCAGCGGCTTCGTCATCTGGACCATCTCCACCTCCGGCTACGCCGGCATTCTGCTGCTGATGGCCATCGAATCGGCGTGCATCCCCCTGCCCTCGGAGGTGATCATGCCGTTCTCCGGCTACCTGGTCTTCACCGGGCGCTTCCGCCTGCTGTGGGTAGCGACGGTGGGAGCGCTGGGCTGCAACCTAGGCTCGGCGGTGGCCTACTGGGTGGGCGCGCACGGCGGACGCCCGCTGGTGGAGAAGTATGGTTCCTGGATCTTCCTCAGCCGGCGCGAATTGGACTGGGCCGACCGCTTCTTCCAGCGCTACGGCGATATCACCGTCTTCCTCAGCCGGCTGCTGCCGGTGATCCGCACCTTCATCGCCTTTCCCGCGGGCGTGGCGCGCATGCCCCTGGCGCGCTTCCACGCCTACACCTTCCTGGGCTCCTGGCCCTGGTGCCTGGGCCTGGCCTGGCTGGGCATGAAGGCGGGCGAGCACTGGGACTACCTGGGGAAATACTTCCACAAGTTCGACGCCGTGATCGGGGCGGGGATCGCCCTCGGCGTGGTGTGGTTCGTCTGGACCCACTGGAAGCACCGCGTGCGCACCGCTTAGCGAGAGGCGGCGGGAGCGGGCGCGGCGTTCCACATGGCGCGCGCGATCTTCCAGCTTCCGTCGGGCTGGCGCGCCAGCATGCGCATGGCGTGCACGGCGCTGGCGGTTTCGGCGCCGCTCACGGAAGGCTTGGAGCGCTCCGTGATCGTGCCCCACTGGAAGGCGAAGTCGCCCACGATGCGCACCTCCTCCCAGTTCTCGCTGTAGGCCAGCACCTGGACGTCGGGAGCGCGCTCGAGAAGCTCTCCGTAGAACGTCCGCAGCGCCTCGTGGCCGACCACGGGAGCACGGCCCGGAGGCAGCACGACCACGTCGTCGGTGGTCAGCGAGATCAGCGCGTCCGCATCCAGGGCGGTGTTGGCGGCGATGTCGCGCTCCTGCAGGCGGGCGATGGCGCGCTGGTCGGCGAGCAGGCGGTCTTCCGCCCCCTGCTGGCTGGCGGGAGGCGCCGCAGGTTGGCGTCGCGGCCGCTGCGCGGCTGCAGGCAGGAACACGAGAAGCAGGAGGAGAAGAACGGTCGAGCGCACAAGGTCCTCCAGGGAACGCGGTCTCCGGAAGAGTTTAGCGCGTCAGTCGATGTGGGTGTGCTTGGCGACCATCTTCTCCCAGGTTTTCCAGGGCAACAGGGTCTTGAGCCAGAAGCCCCAGCGAGCGTCGCTGCCGATGAGGTAGCGCAGCCTGGGGTTGGGGTTCTCGGCGATGTCGGCGATCAGCCGCGCCACCGGCTGCGGGTCGCGCTTCTTGAGGTCCTTGCGCACGAATTCGACGAAGCGCCGGGAGCGTTCTTTATTCGGCGATTCCGGGCCCATGGCCTTGCTGCCCACGCGCACGTTGCGCGTCCAGATGTCGGTCTCGAAGGCGCCTGGCTCGACCAGCGCCACGCGGATGCCCAGCGAGTGGGTCTCGACGCGCAGCGACTCGCTCCAGCCCTCCAGCGCGTGCTTGGAGGCGCAGTAGCTGCCCACCACCGGCTGGCCCAGCCGCCCGGCGATGGAGGAGATCATGATGATGTGTCCCGACCCCTGCTGGCGCATGGTGGGCAAGACCGCCTGCGTCATGGCCACCGCGCCGAAGAAGTTGGTCTCGAACTGGGTGCGGATCTCGTCCAGCAGCATGTCCTCGCAGAAGCCGCCGGTGGAGAAGCCGGCGTTGTTGACCAGGACGTCGAGGCGTCCGTGGTCGCGCACCATGGCCTCCACCGCCGGGGGCAGGGAAGCGAACTCGGTGACGTCGAGGCGGCGCAGGTCGAGGCGGTCCGAGACCTTGGCGGCCGCCGCGGCCTCGTCCAGCTTCTGCCGCCTTTCCAGGCGGCGCATGGTGGCCACCACGCGGAAGCCGCGCCGCGCCAATTCCACTGTGGCCAGCAGCCCGATGCCGCTGGAAGAACCCGTGACCACTGCCACCTTGTCGCTCAAACCGCCCTCCCATTGGAGATTGCAGATTGTAGATTGCAGGTTGAATCCTGGCATCATCCACGGAGCCGGAAGATTCTGCAATCTGAAATCTTCGATCTGCAATGATTTGCAAATCGCCGCTCGATACGAGAAGATAACGGGTTTCGGAGCGCCGATAAATCCTTATAGGACGGGCACTTCTCCATGGCCACTCGCAGTGTGAAGTCATCCCCGAAGGCGCAGGGCAGCGCGCTCGCCGAACCCCAGGGCAAGCTGGGCATCATGATCCCGGGCATGGGAGCGGTGGCCACCACCTTCGTGGCCGGCGTGGAGGCGGTACGCCGCGGCCTGGCCCGCCCCATCGGCTCGCTCACCCAGATGGGCACCATCCGCCTGGGCAAGCGCACCGAGGGCCGCTCGCCCAAGATCCAGGACTTCGTTCCTCTGGCCGACCTCAAGGACCTGGTCTTCACCGGCTGGGACATCTTCGAGGACGACATGTACACGGCGGCGCGCAAGGCGGGCGTGCTCGACCGCGAGCTGCTCGATCAGATCAAACCCTTCCTGGGCTCGCTGCGGCCGCGCCAGGCCGTTTTCGACCGCAACTACGTCAAGAAGCTCGACGGCCCCAACGTCAAGAAGGGCAAGAACAAGATGGAATTGGCGGAGCAGTTGCGCCAGGACA
>DATIWW010000456.1:0-2169 GCA_035519175.1 Terriglobales bacterium | reverse complement strand
GGCTTCGTGGGCGGACCGAGCGCGTTCTTCGCCTTCGCCGTTCCCGAGGGAGACACCGCCAACACCACCATCAGCACGCCGGCCGACTTCAACGCCACGGGCAGCGCGTACATCCGCAACATCTGGAATGGCACGGGGATCTGCGCGGGCGGCACGATCGACGCGACCCACACCACCACCGGGGCCGGCATCCTCACCGGTCCCGACGGGAGCGGGTTCTACACGCTGCAGCTCAAGTGCGTGGTGATCCCGGCGAACGCCGTCATGCTCCAGGGCGGCATCGGGTACACCTACAGCCTGGGCAGCGTGCAGTCGGATACCACGCTGAACTTCATCAACAACAACCTCCCCTTCACCGAGATCGACCTGACCACCGCCTATCCCTACACGCCCAACGACCCGAACGGACCCCCGAACAGCCGCCTGGGCGGCAAGGGCGGCCTGATCGTCCCGGCGCTCGACGTCTGGCAGACGGCCTCGGGCTGCGCGACGGGGAGCTTGCTCTGCACGCAGCGCCGCAGCATCGTCTCCACCGCCAAGTGCGACGGCTGCCACGTCTCGCTGGGCGTGGGCCCGGACTTCCACGCCGGCCAGCGCAACGACGCGGCGAGCTGCAACTTCTGCCACAACCCCAACCAGACCAGCAGCGCCTGGTCGGGGAACCAGAAGAACTTCGTGCACAGCATCCACGGCGCCGAGAAGCGCACGGTCCACTTCACCTGGCACGAGGTGTCCGCGACCCAGGGCTACTGGGAGACCACCTACCCGGCCGTGCTCAACCGCTGCACGATGTGCCACCTGGACGGGACGTTCGACTTCAGCACCGACGCCATGACCTCGGCCTTGCCGAACATGCTGCCGGCAGCGGTGGGCGTCGGCACCTACGCGGCGGGCAGCGTGCACTCGCCCTACATCACCGAGGGCGTCAGCTACGGATCGGGGTTCAGCTTCAACGCCTTGACCGGGGCCGCCACCCAGCCCGCCAGCAGCACGCTGATCGTCACGCCCATCGCCTCCGCCTGCTCGGCCTGCCACGACACACCGGCCGCGATCGATCACATGCAGACGAATGGCGCGGGCTTCTGGGAACGCCGTGACGACGTGGCCGCCAAGAAGCAAGGGGAGCAGTGCCTGATCTGCCACGGCCCGGACCGGGTCGCGTCGATCAGCCTGGTGCATAGCGATAAGACGCCCTGAGGGGTCGAAATGCGCGCACTACCGGGTGTTCTCGTCGTGGCGGCGGCGCTGGGCTCCTGCTCGGAGGGGCGTCCGCGCCAGGGAGAGCTGGCCAATCCGGTGAGCTGGGAAGAGGAGATCGGCCCCCTCTTCGCCGCCAGCTGCAACTCCTGCCACTCGGGGGCGGCTCCCGCGGGCAACTACCGGACCACCTCCTACCTGGACGCGCTGGGCCCCTACGCCGCGCCGGTGGCGACTGCGGGCGATCCCGACTCGCCGCTCCTCGCCACCATCGATCCGGCGCACGCCGACGCCGTCCACCAGCCCGTCTCCGGCGCCTTCAGCCAGGCCAAGGCCTGGGTGGTGGACGGCAAGCTCTCCTTCTTCCGCTCCGGCACCCACGAGGGCGGAATCCTCAACCCCCACGACCCGCAGTTCCACAGCAACCTGGTAGAGGCCGACGGCTGGAACTTCTCCCGCTGCCAGGGCTGCCATGGCGACCCCGATCTCTCGGGCGGCAAGGCGGGCGTCTCCTGCCAGGAGTGCCACTCCTTCCAGCTGCCCTCGGGCGGCGCGCCCACCTGCGTCTCCTGCCACGGCAGCGCGCAGTCGCCGGCGCCGCCGCGCGACCTGGCCGGCAACACCGCCTCGTCCGCGCTCGGAGTGGGCGCCCACCAGCCGCACCTCTTCGGCAAGACCGTCATCTCCGGGGCCATCGCCTGCAGCGCCTGCCACCTGGTGCCGACGGAGGTGGGCAGCCCCGGCCACCTGGAGATCCCCCTGCCCGCGGAGGTCACCTTCTCCGGGCTCGCGCTGGCGGACGGCGCGGCGCCCGTCTGGGACCGGAACACGGCCACCTGTTCCGCCACCTACTGCCACGGCGGCGGGGCCAAGCTCTCCGCCGACACCGCGGCCCACCTGCAGAAGCCGGTCTGGACGGGGGGAACGGCGCAAGCGTTCTGCGGGGCCTGCCACGGCATCCCCCCCAGCACC
>DATIWW010000455.1:0-8413 GCA_035519175.1 Terriglobales bacterium | reverse complement strand
AGTAGTTGAAGGCCATGACCGCGGGGATGGCCACGGCCAGCCCGACGGCGGTGGTCACCAAGGCCTCCGAGATGCCGCCCGCCACCGCGCCCAGACCGGCCGCGTGCGACTCCTGGATCTTGCGGAAGGCGTTGAGGATGCCCACCACGGTGCCGAACAGGCCCACGAAGGGAGCGGTGGCGCCGATGGTGGCCAAGCCGCCCAGCCCGCGCTTGAGTTCGGCGTGCACGATGGCCGAGGCCCGCTCCAGGGCGCGGCGCGAGGCTTCGATCTGCTCGCCCGGGATGTCGGCGCTGTCGCCGTGGGCCTTGAACTCCTGCAGCCCGGCGGTGACCACCTTGGCCAGGTGGCTCTTCTTGTTGCGCTCCGCCACGCGGATGGCCTCATCGATCTTGCCGTCGCGCAGCGCGCCCGCCACCGCCGGCGCGAACTGCCGCGACTGTTTGCGGGCCGCCCCGTAGGCGATCCAGCGATCGATCATCACGCCGATCGACCAGGCCGACATCACGAACAGGATCACGACCACGATCTTGGCCAGGATGCCCATCTGGTGCCACAGCGAAACCACGTCCCAGCCCACTGCCTGCTCTTCCTGCAGGAAGAACGCGAAGGCGGCCGGCGCCTTGATCACGATGAAACTTGCTAGGCTCGATAGAAGCATGGGTGAATTCACTCCTCCTCAGAATGTCTCGCAAATCTCGGCTCCCCGCTCCCGCGGAGAGGTCTTGCTCGGTCCTGGAACGGGACCGCCCTGCTCACTCCGGCCTCGTCCGGCGGGGAGCGAGGCCCAAAGTCGTTTCTAGCCGCCGGTCAGGTTGAAGTTCACGGTGATCTGGGTGTCCACTTCCACCGGCTCCCCGCTCAGCAGGTAGGGCTTGTAGCGCCACTGCTTGACGGCGTCGATGGCCGCCTGGATGAGCATGGGGTGGCCGTTGACCACGCGCAGGTTCTCGATGGTGCCCTGCTTGCTGATCACCGCCTGCAGCACCACCGTCCCCTGCACCCGGGCAATCTTGGCCATGGGCGGGTAGACGGGCTGCACCTGCTGGATCAGATTGCCCGCCAACACGCCCTGGGAGACCCGGATGCGCTGCGGGACCGCCACTTTGGGCATGGCCACCGGGGCGGAGCCGATGATGCCTCCGATCACGCCTCCCAGCGAACCTCCGGGCACGCCTCCGGGCACGCCCCCCACCACTCCTCCGGTGGAACTCACCGGCGGCGGGGGCGCGTCCTCCTGGATCATCTTGACCTTCTCGGGGATCTTGGTGGGGGTGCGCAACTCGCCGTTGACGATGTCGCTCTCCACCTTGACCACCTTGATCTGCTCGGCCGCAGCCGGGGGCGGCGGGGGCGGGGGCGGCGGCGGCGCCACCAGGAAGCTCATGAGTTGCTGTTTGGGCAGGGCCTCGGTGTAGATCAGGGGCAGCAGAATCATCACCCCGATCGCCAGCCC
The DNA here is from genome assembly GCA_035519175.1 of Terriglobales bacterium. Taxonomy (GTDB): domain Bacteria; phylum Acidobacteriota; class Terriglobia; order Terriglobales; family Acidobacteriaceae; genus DASPRL01. The sequence goes on along the minus strand of DATIWW010000455.1, from coordinate 6,957 downwards.
CTCCAGAAGGAACGAAAGCAGTGTGGTCCAGCCCCGCTTGGTTCTGATCCGGCCTGCCGACTCCACTAGGCTGTCTTCAAACATTTGTTTATCTCCTGCAACCTGTACTACTTAGACACCGGACCCGCTGGGAAGGCTCCCGGTCTCCACAGCAGCGGTCTCCCGCTCCTGTTTCGGGTGCGGGCTAGGCCCGCGCCCGGATCTTTTCGCGGTTGCCCGCGTCCTTTCCTGACGACGCTTCCCGCGTCTGGCCGGAGCCATTCTCCTGGGCGCGGCGCCCGCCGCCCCCCGGCATGGGTCCCCGTCCCGATCGCTGCACCCGCCAGTTCTGGTAGGCCACCAGCATGGGGGCCGCAACTGCGATCGAAGAGTATGTACCTATCAGGATGCCTATGACCAGCGCAAAAGAGAATCCGTGCAAAACCTCTCCCCCGAACAGGAACAGGGAGAGCACCGTGAGGAAGGTCAGCCCCGAGGTCAGGATGGTCCGGCTCAGCGTCTGGTTGATGCTCTTGTTGACGATGTCCTCCATCTTCTCCCGCCGCAGCAGCTTCAGGTTCTCGCGGATGCGGTCGAAGACCACGATGGTGTCGTTCATGGAATAGCCCACCAGGGTGAGGATGGCGGCGATCACGGTCAGCGAGATCTCCTTGTTGGCCAGCGAGAACGCCCCCACCGTGATCAGGGTGTCGTGGAAGCACGCCACCACCGCGGCCACGCCATAGATCCACTCGAAGCGGAAGGCCAGGTACACCAGCATGCCCGCCAGCGAGTACAGGGTGGCCAGCAGCGCCTGCCGCCGCAACTGCGCCCCCACCTGCGGGCCCACGATGCTTCCCCCGCGTTCCGCGAAGTTCGACAGGTAGAAATCCGACTGCACCAGTTGCAACACCGGCTCCGGGGCGGCTCCCTTCAGCTCGTCGAAGGAGTGCAGCACGCCACCCAGTTTCTTGTCGCGCTGGTCCACGAGGGCCTGCGCGATCTGGGCATAACGCTGGGCCGCGTCCGCGCCCAGGTGCAGCGGGTCCTTTTCCAGGAGATGGGCCTGCAGCGCCTGCGCACTGGTGTTGTTCAGGTCGGGCTTGCCCGCGGGAGCATTGCCCGAGAGCGCCTGCAGGATGGCCAGCTTGCCCTTGTCCAGCGCCGCTTCGCTGGTCTCGCTCAGCGGCAGCGAGATCAACACCTCGTTGTTGGCGGCCGGGCCGTAGGTCTGGATGCGGCTATCGCGCAGCCCTGCCTTGTCCATCAGCGACCGGATCTGGTCGGCGTTCGGCGCGCTGGTGAACTTGACCTGGACGATGGTGCCACCCCGGAAGTCCACCCCCAGGGGAATGTGGTGCCAGAAGAGCATGGAGAGCACCCCCGCCACGCTGAAGATCAGCGAGAAGGCGAGGAAGTACCACTTCTTCCCCAGGAAATCGATGTTGGTGTCGCGAAAGAATTCCACGTTGTTTATGACTGCAGCGGCGCTTCAGCGGGGCACGTACACTGCGCACAACCCAATCCCCAGCTAGACACCGCTCGCTCCCAAAAAGTTCCCGCTAACTCCTACGGACTCCCAACTCCCTCTTCAGATGCTGATGGCCTCGCCCCGCTGTTTGCGGTTCAAGATGGCGTCGAAGATGGTACGCGAGACGAAGACCGCCGTAAACAGGTTGGCCAGCAACCCGAAGGTGAGGGTCACGGCGAAGCCCCGCACCGGCCCCGTCCCGAACAGGAACAGGATGGCCGCCGAGACGATGGTGGTCACGTGCGTGTCCACGATGGTGACCCAGGCGTGCTGGAAGCCCTGGTCCACCGCCGAGCCCGGCGCCTTGCCGTTGCGCAGCTCTTCCCGGATGCGCTCGAAGATGAGCACGTTGGAGTCCACGCCCATGCCCACCGTCAGGATCACCCCCGCGATCCCCGGCAAGGTCAGCGTGGCCGAGCTGTAGCCCAGGAAGCCCAGCAGAATCACGAGGTTCAGGATGAGCGCCAGGTCGGCGTTGATGCCCGCGCCCTTGTAGTACACGAGCATGAAGACCAGCACCGCGGCCATGCCCACGATGGCGGCGGTCACGCCCTCGCGGATGGATTCGGCGCCCAGGGAGGCGCCCACCGTCTCCTGGTCCAGATAGTGGATGCTGGCGGGCAGCGCCCCCGAGTTCAGCACCATGACCAGGTCGTTCACTTGCTGCTGGGTGAAGGCTCCCTTGATCCGGCCTGTGTCGTGGATCTGCTCGTCGATTCTGGCCACCTCGATGACCTTGCCGTCCAGGACGATGGCCAGGGAATCGTTGACGTGCGCCCCGGTGAAACGCGCAAAACGCTTTCCGCCGTCGGCGGTCAACTCGAAGTTCACTTCCGGGCGGCCCGACTCGTCGGTCCCTGCCATGGCGCGCCGCAGGTCGCTGCCCGAAACTGCGGCCGTGCGCGAGATCACCCACCACACCTGCCCCTCGCCCTGGTCGCCCGGCGCCGGGCGTCCCGGCAGCAGCACCGCGTCCGGCGGCAGCATGCCCTGGTGGGCATTGAGCGCGTCCTGCTGGCTGGCGTACGAACGGCTCCCATCCAGCGCCTGCCGGATCTCCAGCATGGCGGTGGACTGTATCACTTCCTTGACCCGCGCCAGGTCGTACACCCCCGGCAGTTGCACCAGGATCTGGTATTGTCCCAGCCCCTGCTCCTGCACCGTGGGTTCGGTCACGCCCAATTCGTTGATGCGGGTCGAGATGGTCTGGATGGCCTGCGTCACGGCCCGGTTCTTCAGCTCGGTCTCCGCCGTGGGCTTCAGGGTCAGGGTCCAGCTATTTTCGGCTCCCAAGGTCGGGTCGTAGTCGGGCAGGCCGTCCTGCACCACCCGTTTGAAGTCCCCGCTCGCATCCGGCGACACTCCCTTCACTTGGATCAGCTCGGGATGGCTGGTGGGATCGGGCTTCAGGATCTGGGCGTAGTTGATGTTGGCGGTCTTGAGCTGGTCTTTGAGCCGCTCCACCGCGCGGTCGGTCTCGGTGTTGACGGCGTCATCCACCATCACCTGCAGCACCAGGTGGGTGCCGCCCTTCAGGTCCAGACCCAGGTGGATGCGCTGCTGCAGGGCGTCGAGCAGGCCCCGCCGGCTCCACTGCTGCGGCCACCCCACGATGCCGTAGACGAAAGCCAGCAGCACCGCCAGGATCAGGACTGCTCGGCCCCACAGATTCTTCTTCATGATTGCGTTCCGGCCCGCGGCCTCAGCCGCTCAGGACTTACTCTCCTCCGGAGGATTGACGGAGACCACCGCCGACTTCACTACTTCCAGCCGCAGGTTGTCCGGGGGGACGCGCAGGTGCACGCAGTCGTCGCGCAGCGCGATGACGGTCCCCCGCACCCCGCCGCTGGTCACCACCCGGTCGCCGGTCTTGAGCGCTTCCAGCATCTGCTGCCACTTCTTCTGCTTGCGCTGCTGCGGCAGGATCAGCAGGAAGTAAAAGATGACGAAGATGAGCACCAGCGGCAGCAGCGCCACCAGGCTCGAGCCCCCGGCCTGCAGCCACGCTGCCAATCCCATGTCCGAACTGATCCAAGAATGCAAGGTGTTTATAGGGCGCCCGTCTCGCGGACGGTGACCGTCTCATTTCCGGGCGCGCTGGGATGCCTGAATTTGCCTGCGGGATGCTGCTGTGAACCGCTTCTGGCCCGGGGCCTTCCCTGTCCCGAATCTATGGGAATCCCAGGGTACTCCGGGCTCTCCGGCGCACTTCCAGACTACCGACCGCTGGCGTGCGGGGAGCGGACACCGGAAGGGAATCCTGCGAAATCCCCAAGTTCAATAGAATGCCGCACCGCCCGCATGGTGTCAAGGTAATACGCCAGGTTGTGCAGGCTGTTGAGAAGCCCCGCCAGCGCCTCGTTCGAGGCATACAGGTGCCGCAAGTAGGCGCGCGAATAACGCGCGCACACCCGGCAGCCGCAGCGCCGGTCCAGCGGGCTTTCGTCCTGAGCGTAGCGCGCCTGCTTGATCGAGATCCGCCCCTCGGAGGTGTAGAGCAGGCCGTGGCGCGCCGCCCGCGTGGGCAGCACGCAGTCCATCATGTCCACGCCCAGGCGCGCGTACTCCACGATCTCTTCCGGCGTGCCCACCCCCATGAGATAGCGGGGCTGGTCCGCCGGCAGGTGCTCCAGCGTGGCCGCCACCATCTCCCGCGTGAGATGCCGCGGCTCACCCACGCTCAGCCCGCCGATGGCGTAGCCGTCGAAGCCCAGCTCGACCGTGCGCTGCGCCGATTCCCGCCGCAATTCCGCGTGCATCCCGCCCTGCACGATGCCGAAGAGCAGCTGGCGCTTGGCTGACGTCTGACGTCGGAGGTCCGACGTTTTCCACGGAACCTCTTCTTTGTGCTCCTCAAAGTACCGTTTGCACCTCCCCGCCCAGCGCAGCGTCAGTTCCATCGACTCGCGCGCGCGCTTCTGGTCCGCGGGATGCTCGGTGCACTCGTCGAAGGCCATGATCACGTCCGCGCCCAGCGCGATCTGCGCCCCGGTCGCGCTCTCCGGGGTGAAAACATGCGAAGACCCGTCCAGGTGGGAGCGAAACTCCACGCCCTCCTCGCTCACCTTGCGCAATTCGTTCAGGCTGAAGACCTGGAAGCCGCCGGAATCGGTGAGCAGCGCCCGCTCCCATCCCATGAAGCGGTGCAGCCCGCCCAGCCGGCGCACCGTCTCCATCCCCGGCCGCAAGTAGAGGTGATAGGTGTTGGCCAGAAGCAGTTCGGCGCCCAGCTCCTCCAGGGTCTCCTGGGGCACGCCTTTGACCGTTCCCGCTGTGCCCACCGGCATGAAGACGGGAGTGTGGACGGGTGCGTGGGCGGTGAGCAGCGTGCCCGCGCGCGCCGCCCCGCAGCGCGCCTCGATCTGGAAGGACGGCGTCATTCCAGACGGGATTCTATCAGCGCGGGCGCCGCCGCTCGGGCTGGTGGGCCGGCCCCTCGTCGGCCAGGCGGCGCTCCGGCAGCACCTCGCGCAGCGCCCACTCGATGCGCTCCACCGCCTCGCCCACGTGCCGCACCGCTTGTTCGCTGGAAGGATGGTTCACGTTATGGTAGGCGATCACCTGCAGCGCATTGCGGATGTGGTGGTTCATCTCCGCGATGGTCTCCATGTGGCGCAGGGTCTCGCGGTGGTGGCGGCGCGCGTCGGCCAGCACTTTGAAGAGCAGCAGGCCGGCCCGCGCCGCCACCAGGGCGTCGGCCGCCAGCATGGCGCGGAAGGGCAGCACCCGGTCCACCACCAGCCAGTCCAGCCACTCGCCCAGGCTGAAGATCAGCAGAGCCGCGCCCGCCGCGATGATCCCGAACTCCGTCTGCGAGGCGCGCAGCAGCCACGACTTTCGCGCCCGCACGGCGTCGGCGGCGCCGGGCAGAGGAGGCTCGGGCTGGGCGGCTCCGGCCATTTACCGGGAAGCATGGACGCGGGCGCGCGGAGAGTCAAGTCAAGGACCCGATCACCCGACTCCTGACCCCTGACCCCCGGCTACTTCCCCTCCACCCTGGCCATGAACCGCGGCAGATGCACCATGGCGCGCGTCACCGTGCCCCGCCCGATCTCCTGCTTCTCGTCCCAGGCGCGCACCCGCATCACGTAGAACCTGCCGTCGAAGGACTCCAGCACCCCCTCCGCCTTCACCGTCGCCCCGATCCCGGTGGCGGCGCGGTGCTCCACGTGGATGGCCGTGCCCACGTTCATCTCGCCGGCCTCGTGGAAGGGCAGCAACGCCTGGAAGCACGCCGTCTCCATCAGCCGGATCATGTCCGGGGTGGAGTAGATGGGCGGCAGCATGGGATGGTGGAACTGCAGGGTGTGCTTGAGTTGGACGACCTCTGCGACCTCGGCCTTGGTGCCCAGCGGGACGGGTTTCGCCATAGCCGGTCTTTTCTAAACGAACCGCCGCCAAAAAACAAACGGGCGCGGCCACGGCCGCGCCCCTTCTATCCATTCTTCACTATCCGCTACCCACTGCTCTCAGTCCGCCGCGCTGGCGCCGGCGCGCCGCGCCACCCGCCCGCGCTCGATGCCATCCAGCGCCCGCCACAGCGCCTGCGCGCACTCTTCCGTCGCCCGCAGCGCCTGTTCCGCCTGCTCGGGATGCTCGGCCACCAGCGCCTCCAGCTCGTCGCGCCACACCTGGGCGTGGTAGATGTCGGCCATGGTGTGCAGGTCGAAGTAGGCGCAGGTCTTGCGGTCGGCCTCGTAGAATTCGCGCAGCCCCTTGGCTTTTTCCTTGGCCACCCGCGGCACCTGCGATTCGTAGGCGTAGAAGGCGGCCAGCGCCGCCACCACCGGCTCCTCCGCCGCCATCCGCCGGAAGGTCTGGATGAGCTGCTCGACCTCGGGCAGCGGCCGGCGGGCGCGCACGGCCTCGCGCTCCGCGCCCATGCCCTCGGCGAAGTCCAGCCACAGCTCGGCGTGGGAGCGGGTGTCGGGCGAGTCGATGCCCTCTTCGTCGCACAGGTTGTGCAGGACGCGCCGCCGCAGCTCGCCCTCCTCCAGGCGCGCGTGCAGCGCGCTCAGGTAGGTGGGGAAGGCGGCCACGTGGTGATAGTAGTCGGCGGCGTACTCGCGCAGGTCGGCGGCGCTCAGCTCGCCCGCCGCCCACGCCTTATAGAAAGGATGGCAGAGCAGATCGTGCCGCGCGATGCGGGATTGGACCTCTTCCCAGAATCTCTGCAGGTTCATGGCGGTGCCCTCGTCGGTTTTTTGAGACCCCACTCCTGTGCCAGCAGAATACACGAGGCGCCGGCTCCGGCACCAACCCTGCTCCCTTTTTACCGCGGCAGCCGACGGCGGCGCTGTGACCCATGCCGCGCTTCTTGGTGACCCATGCCCGCCTCCGCCGTGACCCGGCCCGCCGCTAACTCGTGCCCCCGCCTTCCTTGCACTGCTCCCGGGTCGCCTTCTGCACGAAGTCGCCCAGCTCTCCCTTGGCCTGCTTCTTCAGCA
>DATIWW010000454.1:0-6365 GCA_035519175.1 Terriglobales bacterium | reverse complement strand
TGGCGGCAAGGCCGCCGAGGCGCTCGCCGTCCTGGAGAAAGCCTCGCAGAAGGTCCCGGGCGACTCCCGCCTGCAGGGCCTGCTGGCCATCGTGCGCGACAGCGCCGAGCGCGAGCGCGTCGAGGCCCTCAAGGCCGGCTTCATCCAGAAGGCCAAGGAGGCGCTGCGCAAGAAGGACTACGCCACCGCCGTCAAGGTGCTGGAGCAGGGGCAGGCGGAGATCGAAGGTGCGGCCGAGATCAACGACCTGCTGCAGTTCGCCCGCGACGAGGCCAACGCCCACGCCCGCCGCAAGAAGATCGACCAGGCCGCCGAGGAAGCCCAGAAACTCATGGCCGAGGAGGAGTACGAGCGCGCCGTGGCCCTGCTCGAGGCCACCATGAAGGAGAGCCCCGACGAGGAGCTGCGCGTGGTGCTCACCGACGCCCGCCGCCACGTCGAGGAGTTCAACCGCAAGGTGGAAGGCGCCATCGCCAAGGCCCAGCGCCTGCTCGACGCCCGCAGGATCGACGAAGCCGTCACCCTGCTCGAGTCCCAGGCCAAGGCCTATGCCCGCTCCCAGGACTTCTGCGACATGCTGGAGAAGGCGCGCACCGAGCAGGACCAGGTGCGGGGAGTGCGCGGCGCCCTCGACAAGGCCCGCGAGGCCATGGGCAAGAGCGACTTCGCCGGCGCTTCTACCATCCTGGAGGCCTGCAAGAAGACCTACGGCGAGACTCCCGAGGTCAAGCAGGCCTTCACCGAGTTCGAGAGCAAGCGCGCCGCGGTGGCCAAGTCCGCGGTCGAGAAGGCGGTGCGCGACGCCCGCACCCTGCTGCTCGCCCGCCAGTACCAGGCCGCGCTGGATGGGCTCAAGCAGGTGGCAGCGCTGGCTCCGGCCGCCCCCGCCGACCTGCAGAAGCAGTACGAGACCCTGAACAAGGACGCCGCCGCCGGCGCCAGCCGCCAGCAGAAGGAAGCCGAGCTGGGCAAGACTATCGTGGCCGGCTCCGCCGAGGCGGCCCAGACCATGGTCGCGGGCTCGGTCGAGGCCGCCAAGACCATGATCAGCCCGTCCGCGGCGCCCGCTCCCGCGCCGGCGCCGGTGGCGCCGGCTCCCGCGGCGCCCGCGGCTGCTCCTGCGGTCGCCCCGCCCGCCGCTCCCAAGCCCGCACCCGCCAAGGTCCGCCCTGCGCCCGCGCCCGCCCTGGCGCCGGCGCCCGCCCGCAAGTCGCCCGTGCTTGCCATCGTCGCGGTGGTGGTGGTGCTGGTGCTGGGCATCGGCGGCTACGTGGCCTACAAGAAGATCGCTGGGCCGCCCGCCGCCACTACCTACATCGAGGTCAACGGCATTCCCTGGGGCACGGTGAAGTCGGTCACCTCCGCCGACGGCAAAGTCAGCCTCACCCCCGGGGAGCAGACTCCGGTGCGCATCGCGGTGCCGCCGGGAGACTACAAGGTCGTCGTGGACGGCCCCGACGGCCAGGAGCAGAGTCTGGACGTGAAGGCGACCAACGAGAGCCCGGGGAGCATCACCCCGGTCTTCCAACAGATCGACGTGGACCAGATCATCAATGCGACGAACTGATCTCCATCGCGCGCTCGCGCTTGCCCTGGCCCTGCTGGCGCCGCTTCCGGCCTTCGCCGGCAAGAAGGACGACGACTACGCCAAGGCCGACCAGGCCATGCGGGCGGGGCGCGTGGACGAGGCCGCACGCTTGTTCTGCCAGGTGGCCGAGGAGGACCCCGGCTACAAGGACGCCAAGGTCAACTGCAAGATCATGACCGACCAGTTGAACCGGGAGATCCGGCGCAACGAGGAGCGCTTCAACAACGGCGTCGCCGCCTACAACGCCAAGAAGTACGACGACGCCGAGCAGGAGTTCAAGAACATCCACTTCGGCCCGCACGTTTCCGAAGCCCAGCAGTACCTCGCCAAGATCCCCGCCGCCCGCCAGGCGCTGCAGGCCCAGGCCGGCGACGCCGCCATGGAGCAGAGGTTCCAGCAGGCGGTCGCGGCGTACAACCGCAACGACTTCAACACCGCCAAGGGTCTCTTCGCCCAGATCAGCGGCAGCCACGCCAGCGAGGCGCAGAGCTATCTCAACCGCATGAAGCAGTACGAGCAGGCCATGGCCGAGGGCGACACCCTGGCCAGCGCCAAGAACTATCGCCAGGCGGCCGCCAGCTACAACGAGGCCGCCGGCATCAAGTCCGACGGGCCCGGCGATCCCCGCTCCAAGGCCAGCGGCATGCAGCAGTTGCTGGCCTCGTCCACCACCACTCCCACCGTCGCTCCGCCCAGTCCGCCCCCGACGGTGGCCGTGACCCACACGCCCGCGCCTCCGGCGCGCCCCGCGGTCTCCGCCGTCAAGGAGACTCCCAAGCCGCAGGTGGACGTGGACAAGCTGCTGCGCGAGGCCGAGGCCGCCCGCAGCAAGGGCGACATCCGCACCGCGCAGAGCAAGTACATCGCGGTGCTGGCCGTGGACGAGCACAACGCTACCGCCACCCAGGCCCTGGCCGCGCTCCAGACCCAGGCCCAGCAGCAGGCCACGCCCTCCACCCAGAAGGCCAGTTCGGAAGCCGACGTCATGCTCGCCAAGGCCATCCGCGAGTTCTACCAGGGCGAGTACGAGCAGTCTGAGGTCCACATCCAGGATTACCTCGACGTCAACGGCTCCAAGACCGCGCTGGGATACTTCTACAAGGGGGCCAGCAAGCTCACCCGCTACTACCTGGGTGGCGCGTCGGACGGCAAGCTCATGCACGACGCCCAGGAACTCTTCCGCAACGCCAAGAAGACCCCCGGCTTCGCTCCTCCGGGACAGAACTACATCTCTCCCAAGATCCTCAAAGTCTTCGAGACCACGTCCTAGCTCTTCCGCTTCTTCCAATCACCCCAGGGCCCGATGGCCCGATCACCCGATGAGAAACGGGTTGCTCTCGCGCTCTTCGCCGATGGTGGTCAGCGGCCCGTGGCCGGGCACCACCAGAGTGTCGTCGGGCAGGGCCAGCACCCGCTGGTGCAGGGAGCGCAAGATCATCTCGCTGGAGCCGCCGGGCAGGTCGGTGCGCCCGATGCTGCCCGCGAACAGGGTGTCGCCGGCCAGCAGCTTCTTTTCGGCAGGGAAGTAGAGGCAGACGCTGCCCTGGGTGTGCCCCGGGGTGTGGAGCACGCTGGCGCGCAGGGCGCCCGCGCCCACGGTGTCGCCGTCGCGCAGCTCCTGGTCGATGATGACCGGCTCCGGCGGCGGCTGTCCCAGCCAGCCGGCCTGCACGTCCAGCATGGCCAGCAGCGCCCGGTCGTTCTGGTTGAGCAGGATGGGCGCGCCCGTGGCCCGCTTCAGCCGCATGGCCCCGCCCACGTGGTCGATGTGGGCGTGGGTGATCACGATCTGCTTCAGGGTCAGGCGGTGCCGCCGCAGCGTCTCCAGGATCTGCTCGACGTTGTCGCCGGGATCGATGACCAGGGCCTCGCGGCTCTGCTCGTCGCCCACCACCGAGCAGTTGCACTGCAGCATCCCCACCGGAAAGATCTCGTGGATCATGCGGCCGGCGACCGGCTACTTCTGCGGGGCCGGCGACTGCGAGGGTGCGGGGCTCGGCGGTTGCGCCGGCTGGGTGGCCGCCGGCTTCACCTTCTCCAGCACCGAGCCGCCCGGCGCCTTGTGCGCGTCGTAGATGGTCAGCGTCAGGGAGGTCAGGATGAAGATCACCGTGACCCAGGCGGTGGCCTTGGTGAGCAGGGTGGCGCCCGCCCGCGGGCCGAAGGCGGTCTGGCTGCCCTGGCCCCCGAAGGCGGCGGCGATGTCGCCGCTGGTGCCGCTCTGCAGCAGCACCACGATGATCAGGAACAGGCACACGATGACGTGCACGATGGTGACCAGGTGCATCACGATACTCAGGGTTGCGGGACTCATAATGACGGGGACGCGCTCGCGTCCTTTCCTGACCTCTCTTCCTGGGATCCGGCCCGGTGGCTATGGTGCGGAAGGGGGGACTTGAACCCCCATGCCTTTCGGCGCCACCCCCTCAAGATGGTGTGTCTGCCAATTCCACCACTTCCGCACGCTCCATCCCGGCTGCCGTGCGCGCTGCGGCGCCGCGGCGATTTTTGGAGGGGACCTTATTATAGCAAACGCCCGCTCTCCTTCCCGGTCCGCCGGCGCCCATTCCGGTCACCGCCCCGTGTGAGGCAGGTCACAGCCCGCACGGACACGGGCCGGCATACTGGAGGCATCGGGACTGCATCCCGGGCAGTCCTGACTCTTCTCATGGGCCGCCGCCGTGCAACCCGCGCCAAGATGGTCTTGCCCGTGCGCGTCTGGGGCATGAACGCGCTGGGCAAGCCCTTCACCCAGCTCGCCCACACCCTCGACATCACCCCGACCGGCGCCCGCCTGGCCGGCTTCCACTGCGATCTCAATCTCGACGAGGTCATCGGCATCCAGTACCGCCATCGCAAGGCCCGCTTCCGCGTGGCCTGGGTGGGCCGTCCCAAGGCCGCGGGCGACACCCTGATCGGCGTGCAGTGCCTGGAGCTGGACAAGAACATCTGGGGCCTGGAGTTGGAGGAGAGCGGGCAGCAGGACGAGTACGAGCCCGCCGCGCACCGTCCCGAGCGCGGCCAGGAGCGCCGCAACCAGCCCCGCTTTCCCGTCGCCGGCGGCGTGGAGGTGCGCCGCCCCTTCGCCGACGGCAGCCTGCGCGGCTACCTCGCCGACCTCAGCCTCACCGGCTGCTACATCCAGAGCCCGGAGCCGGTGCGGGTGCAGAGCCCCCTGCGCCTGCTCATGAAGATCGCCGACATCGAATTGGACTACCGCGGCGTGGTCCGCACCTGCCATCCCGGCGTAGGCATGGGGGTGGAACTCACCGAACCCGTCAACCAGGCCGACGGCGTGCGCCTGCGCTTCCTCCTCCAGCGCCTGCTCAAGGGAGAGATGCGCCCCGCCGCTCCTCCCTCCTCCAAGCCCGATAGCGCCCAGGTGGCCGGACGCCTGCAGACCACCTGCAACCAACTGCGCGAGCTGGAGGAGGTGCTGAAGTCGGTGGAGGTGGATGCGCGCGTGCTGCGCCAGTTCCGCGAGGCCCTGGGCCACGCCCGCAACACCGCCTGGGCCATGCAGCGCTGGATCGAACTGCACGCCCAGCAGGACGATCCCTTCACCGTGCACAGCTATCTCAATCGCGAGCGCATCCGGCTGGCCACCGAGATCTGCCGCACCCTCTGCCACGACATCCGCGTCACCGAGCCCAACCTCCCACCCTCCGAACTGGAAGGCCTGCTGGACGCGGTGGAGAGTCTCTTCACCCAGCTCGCCGGCTTCAACGTCGGCCCCGCCGAGGCCGAGCCTGCCCCGCCGCCGGCCCTGGTGCTGGTGGAGGCTCGGCCCCAGAACGCGGCTTCGCCGGAGGCGGCGGCCGCCGCGCCGGGGCCCCAGGCGGAGCCGCTGGCCGCGGAGGCCGAGGTGGGCGAGCTGCAGCGGGCATTCGAGCGCCAGCAGCGCGAAGCCGAGCGGACCGCCGAGGCCGCCTCCCGCTTGCTGCCGGCGGAGGAGCCCTCGGCCGAGATCCCCGAGCTCACCCAGGCTTCCTTCCCGGAAGACTTCGAACACGCCGCCTAGTCCTGCCCTTGCGCTACAATCCTTCCGCCATGAACTCCGATCCCGGCCTTCCCCTGCTGCGTCACGCCCTGTCCACCCTCGCTTATCGCTGCGGCAAGACCCTGCGCGGCGCTCCCGCATCGTTCGCCGCCTTCCAGGCCTCGCCCGCCACCCGCACTCCCGCCCAGGTCCTGGCGCACATCGGCGACCTGCTCGACTGGGCGCTGCTGCTGGCCGACGGCAAGCACGCCTGGCACGACTCTCCGCCCCTGGGCTGGGAGCAGGAGGTGGCTCGCTTCTTCCGCGCTCTCCAGGCCCTGGACGCCCGCCTGGCCGCGGGCGCTCCCCTGGGCTTCCCGGTGGAAGAACTCTTCCAGGGTCCCATCGCCGATGCGCTGACCCACACCGGGCAGTTGGCCATGCTGCGCCGCCTGGCCGGGGCGCCCGTGAAGGGCGAGAACTACTTCCGCGCGGAGATCGCGGTGGGCCGCGTCGGCCCCGAGCAGGCCGCCCCCGCCCGCGAGTTCGCCTGAGGGACGCGGGAGCGCGCTTCCGGCTTGACTCCCCGGCCATCAGAAGCTAACGTAGCGCGCACGCCTCCCCGATTTTTGCCGTTGTTGTACGCCCAGTCCGCGAGGAGCGGAGGGTGATGACGTATCCGAGCCTGGTTCGCCGGCACAAGCTCGCCCTGGTCGCCGTGGGCCTGCTGGGGGTGCGCGCCATCGCGTTGGCCGCGAAGTGGAGCGGCCCGCGTGCCATCGTCCTCTCCATCCTGCT